>WRIM01000027.1 GCA_009782725.1 Alphaproteobacteria bacterium
CGATGCTTTTGTCCGTGCGTTCTGGCGCCCGCGCATCCATGCCCGGCATGATGAATACGATATTGAATTTGGGTTTGAATGATGAAACCGTTGTCGCGCTTGCGAAATTTACCAATAACGAACGCATGGCGTACGACTCTTATCGCCGCTTTATCATGATGTTCTCGGAAGTCGTTATGGGCGTCGATATGGATTTGTTCGAACATGCGCTGGAACATATGAGAGATTCCAAAGGCTATAAATCCGACGCCGAATTGACAGTTGATGATTTGAAAGCATTGATTGCGCAATTCAAAGAAATCTGTGACAAAGCGGGCAAACCCGTGCCGCAAGACCCATGGGTTCAGCTGGAATTGGGCATCAAAGCCGTGTTCGATTCATGGATGACGAAAAAAGCGATCACATACCGCAAATTGAACAATATCCCGGGCGATTGGGGTACCGCGGTTAATGTCCAAGCAATGGTGTTTGGAAACTCTGGCGATAACTCTGCGACCGGCGTGTGCTTTACGCGCGACCCGTCTACGGGAGAAAACAAATTTTATGGCGAATTCCTTATCAACGCCCAAGGCGAAGACGTCGTGGCCGGTATCCGCACGCCGCAACCAATGGCCAAAGACGGTTCAGGCCGGCTTAGCCTTGAAGAAGCAATGCCGCCGGTTTATGCCGAATTGGTCGCCGCGCGCAACTTGCTTGAAAAACATTACAAAGATATGCAAGACATCGAATTCACAATCGAAAACGGCAAACTTTGGATATTGCAAACCCGCAACGGCAAACGTACCGCCGCCGCCGCCGTCCGCATTGCGGTCGAAATGGTGACCGAAGGTCTTCTTAACAAAGAAGAAGCGATACTTCGCGTCGGCGCGGAACAGCTTGACCATTTATTGCATCCGATGTTGGATCCCAAAGCGGCTAAGAAAGTTATCGCAACCGGACTTCCGGCGTCTCCGGGCGCGGCGGTCGGTCGCGCGGTGTTTAACGCCGAAGACGCGGTCGAATGGGCCGGCAAAGGCGAAAAGGTTATGTTGGTTCGTATCGAAACAAGCCCTGAAGACATCGCGGGCATGGACGCAGCCCAAGGTATTATCACCGCACGCGGCGGCATGACATCGCACGCGGCCGTGGTTGCGCGCGGCATGGGTAAGCCTTGCGTTTCCGGTTCTGCGGACATCAAAATCGATTATTCTTCGAAAACTTTGAAGACAATGTCGGGCTCGGTCATTAACGAAGGCGATTGGGTAACGATCGACGGCGCCAAAGGCGAAATCATCGAAGGCCAAGTTGCAACGGTATCCGCCGAATTGACCGGCAACTTTGGAACATTGATGTCATGGGTTGATGAAATCAAAACGCTTACAGTGAAGGCAAACGCGGAAACCCCGCGCGACGCAAAGCAAGCGCGCGACTTTGGCGCCGAAGGCATCGGCCTTGCGCGTACGGAACACATGTTCTTCGAAGCCGACCGCATCATCAGCATGCGCGAAATGATTCTTGCCGACACGGTCGAAGGCCGCCGTACGGCATTGAACAAAATGTTGCCGCATCAACGTAACGACTTTATCGAATTGTTCAAAGTTATGGACGGGCTTCCGGTGACGGTTCGCCTTATCGACCCGCCGCTTCACGAATTCGTGCCGCATACCCCGGCGGAACAGGCTGAATTGGCCGCGAAACTTGGCATGACGCCGGAATATGTCGCGGAACGCGTAAACGCGCTTCACGAACAAAATCCGATGTTGGGTCATCGCGGATGCCGTTTGGCAATCACATATCCGGAAATTGCGGAAATGCAAACCCGCGCGATATTGGAAGCTGCATTGGAATGCAAAGCGGCCGGCGTGTCGGTATATCCGGAAATCGAAGTGCCGTTGGTTGGCTCTAAAAAAGAAGTCGATTTGGTCAAAGCCGTGATTGACGCAACCGCGACGCAAATCTTTGCGGAAAAGGGCGAGAAAATCGACTATACGGTGGGCAGCATGATTGAACTGCCGCGCGCCGCGGTCTTGGCGGATGAAATCGCGGGCTCGTGCGAATTCTTTGAATTCGGCACGAACGATTTGACCCAAACGACTTTGGGTATGTCGCGCGACGACACCGGCAAAATCTTGGACGAATACCGCCTTCGCGGCGTGTATGTCGCGGACCCGTTCGCATCGATTGACGTCGAAGGTGTTGGCGCGCTTGTCCAAATGGCGGTTGAAAAAGCCCGCAAGGTCAAAGGCAACCACATCCATATCGGCGTTTGCGGCGAGCATGGCGGCGACCCGGAATCAATCCAATTCTTCCATAAAATTGGAATGGATTCGGTTTCGTGCAGCCCCTTCCGCGTGCCGATCGCAAGATTGGCTGCGGCCCAGGCCCAGGTTAAGAACCCACGTAAAAAGTAATAAAGGCCCCGCAAGGGGCTTTTACTTGGAAAATAAATATGGCGCGAAGAAACCCGCTTACCGAAGATCAAAAGAAACGGTTGAAAGAACTGTTGATTGCGTCGCGCGCGGCGGGTCTTCCTATGTCGTCTATTTCAGAATTCCCAGATAACATAGTTAAATACTGGAACGACATATGGTTCGGCTCGAAAGAAAATCACGTATACACCGAAGATGAAGAAAAGAGATTAAAGAAATTGCTTCGCGCCGGAAAACGCGCGGGCAAATCTATAACGGCTGTCGCGCGCGAAATCGCCGAAGATTTTCCGATGCATATCGTTTTGTATTACAACAAGAAATGGAAAATCTTTCCGATAGTAAAAAGACGGCGATACAAAGAAACAGAAAAACAAAAAATACTTGAAACCGCCGCGACCGACGGCGTTATGAATGCAAGCAGAAAGCATGGCACAAACGATGTGAACATAGCCGAATGGAATGATAAGAATCAAACATATGCGCCGAAAGAATATATTCTTCCAACGCCGATTGAAGAACGTAAAGAGATTTTGCAAGAAGTTGTAGAGCATAATATCAAAACCGGCACCAAAGACGGGTTAAAAGTCGTATCGGCAAAATATAACAAACACATCAACACGCTTTATACTTGGGACATGGATTTGGGCATAGTAAATGCTGAGCACAAATCAAGAAAGCGGCAAATTACGCCCGCGGCGATTCAGCGTGTTAAAAAACTTTTAAATGAACCCGGCGCCAAGGCAAGTCCCGTCGCGCGCGACACCGGCCATTCCAAAGCAACGGTCGGCGACATAGCCAAAGAATTAAAAGACGTCAAAGTTTACTAAAAAACATTGCAATTTGCGAAATCCGTATTATAATCCCCAAGCTAAATTAACGGAGAAAATTATGTTTAAAAAAGAAAAAATCAAAGATTTACATTATTCTATAACGGGCTTGCTGACTTCGGCCGAAATACAAACCGCGTCTGACGAAATACTTAAAAAATACGGCGAAAAGGCAAAAATTCCGGGATTTCGTCCGGGTAAGGTGCCGGTCAGCGTCCTTCGCCAAAAGTATGGCAACGCCGCATTTTCCGAAGCTGTGGATAATCTGATAAATGCGGACATGGACGCATTCGCACGCGAAAAAAAGATAAAGCTTGCCGGCGCGCCCAAGGCTGATATTGCGAAATTCGCGCCTGGCGAAGACGTGGAATATACGCTTGATTTCGATATCTTGCCAACACTTGCCCCGATTGATTTGGAAAAATATTCTCTGACCAAAAAAGTGGCAAAGGTTGAAGAATCCGAAGTCAAAAAATCGCTTGAAAATCTGCGTAAATCCCGCGCCCAGGCTGAAAAGCAAGCAGAGGGGTACAAGGCTCAAAACGGCGACATCGCAGTGATTGATTTCAAGGGATTTGTTGGAAAAGAAGCGTTCCAAGGCGGCGAGGCAAAACGTCATCATCTAACATTGGGAAGCGGTTCGTTTATTCCGGGCTTTGAAGACCAAATCGTCGGCCACAAAGTCGGCGATAAATTCGACGTTAATGTCAAATTCCCGAAAGAATATCATGCGGATAATTTGGCCGGCAAAGACGCGCGTTTCGAAGTCGAAATTCACGAACTTCGTCATCATATCTTGCCAGATTTGAATGATGAATTGGCAAAATCTGTGGGTCTTGAATCCGTCGCGGCATTAACCGACCACATCAAAAAGATTCTGGACGAACAATATGCCGACGCCGCCGCGCGCGAAATGCGGAACGAGTTGCTGGATATGTTGGCGGAAAAAGTCAAACTTGATTTGCCGGAAACTTTGGTATCCCAAGAATATGACATGGCGAAATCCGAATTTGAACGTTCCAAATCAAATGATAAATTCGATGAAAAGAAAGAACGCAAAGATGCGGAACGCCGCGTGAAACTGGGCCTTATACTGGCAGAATGGGGAAGCGCGAACAAAGTCACTGTCGAGAACGTTGACTTGCAAAAGGCGATATGGGCGGAAGCCGCGCGCTATCCGAACCCGGACCAAGTATTCGAATTCTATAATAAAAATCCGAATGCGGTATCGATGATGCGCGGAATGCTTTATGAACAAAAGGCGCTTGATGCCATGATTTCGAAAACCAAAATAAAAGAGAAATCGGTCAAACCCGAAGAGCTTTTCAAACAAGCCGAAGTTAAATAAAAATCGCGGGGCTTGACCCCGCGTTTTAATTATAATGACAACGCCGCACAATATTTATATCCATGTTCCGTATTGCGCATCAAAATGCGATTATTGCGCGTTTCATTCTGTTGCGTGTAATCCGGATTGGCCGGGCTATGCGGATAAAATAATTTCTGAAATCAAGTATTGGGGCGAAAGACTGAATCACTCTGCCGCGCCGACAATATTTTTCGGCGGCGGCACGCCAAGCCTTATGCCGACCAATGTCTTCATAAAAATAATGGATGCAATCCGCACGAATTTCAATGTGCTGCCGGACGTCGAAATCACACTTGAATCGAATCCGGGGACATTGGACGCCGCGCGATTGCGCGAATTCATTGACGCCGGCGTAAACCGCCTGTCCGTTGGCGTGCAATCGTTAAATGATGATGAGTTAAAATTCTTGGGCCGCCGTCACACCGCCGCGGACGCGATAAAATTAATAGAAATCGCGCATAACGAACGCATGCGCGTATCCGGAGATTTTATTTATGCTTTGCCCAACCAAACCGTTTCCGACATTGAAAAAATGTGCCATGGTATTTTAAATCTAAATTTAAAACATGCGTCGATTTATGAATTATCCATAGAGCCCGGAACGCCGCTTGCCGCCCGCGGAATTCAAAAAATAGACAATGAATTATCGGCCGAAATGTATGAAACAATCGGGCGAATCATGTTGCCACGCTATGAAATTTCAAACTATGCCGTGCCCGGTTTTGAGTGCCGCCACAATCAAAATATTTGGAATGGCGATGCGTACGTCGGCATTGGCCCGTCCGCATGCGGCCGCCCACATATCAACGGCGTTTGGTATGAACAAGAAAATGAAATCAATCCGATTGATGACAAGACCCGCGCCACGGAAAAAGTAATTACCGGCCTTCGCACCGCGCGCGGCGTGGCTTTGACCCCCGATGTTATAAACGTAATCAATTGGGATTTTGTAGACGCGAATCCCAACCTTTTTATTCGGAATAATAACCTATCGTTATCATCAAAAGGCATGTTGATTTTAGACGGTTTATTGGTAAACTTAATAACCGACCGGGGGGACAATGGATAACCAAACAAAAAAATCATTAATCGATGTTATAAAGTCTTGCGAAGATTTGCAGTTTTGCACGCTTGGCTTGGGCGCTTATCCTGAAACGCGGCATGTCACGAATGCGATTAATCGTGATATCCAAGATTTGGATTTGTATTTTATGACGACCGTGGGAAGCCCAAAGTATCGGCAAATCCGGACGAATCCTCATGTATGTTTGTATTATTATAATCCGGAAAATCATCATGCGATTCGTTTATTCGGATTGATTGAAATCATAAATGACGGGGCGATAAAAAATAAATATTGGCGCGCTGATTATAAAAAATTCGGATACCTTGGCGCGAACGATCCGAAATTCGCACTGATGCATTTTGTCCCTAAAGAATATAAATTTTACATAGGCAAAGACTTAATCACAGGAGAGATATAATGCTTACACTCGAACAATTTCCATTAAAATTTGCGCGTGATGCACTTGCGCCATATATGTCCGAAGAAACGATTAATTATCATTATGGCAAGCATTTGGACACTTATATAAAAAACCTGAACGGATTAATCGCCGGAACAAAATACGAATCAATGTCGTTGAATGACATTATAAAAAGTTCGGAAGGCAAAACTTTCAACAACGCGGCCCAGGTTTTTAACCACGATTTCTTTTTCCGCGGATTAAAGAAAGAGGGCGCCTCGGCCATTCCGCAAAAAATAATCGACGCATTCGGTGGCCGCGATAAATTTTTCGAACAATTCAAAACCGCGGCGCTTTCTGTATTCGGAAGCGGCTGGACATGGCTGACAGCCGACATGAAAATCATAACGACTGCGAATGCCGACACGCCGATCGCGCACGGACAAATTCCTTTGCTGACATTGGACGTGTGGGAGCATGCGTATTACCTAGACTATCAAAACCGCCGCGGTGATTTTATTGATGCGTTTTTAAATCACCTGGTCGATTGGGATTTTGTTGCAAATAATATGGAATAGTATTATATTCCCCCTATGAAATACAGAACTCTTAACATTATCGGCATAATCGCGGTCATGCTTGCCGTCATATTCGCGTTTTATTTAAAAGGATGCTGCATGAAAACCAATCTTGGATATTTTCCGGAAAATGCATTGGAAAATGCGGTGCCGCGCGTTAACGCCGCATTGGGCAAAGCCCGCGCTGATATAGAAAATCTTGTGGCCCGGACGGATATTACATATATGAATTTTGCACGCGCATTAATGGATATCGATGCGGAATTGGACGTGATTGTAAGTCCTATATCTCATTTGGACAGCGTGAATCACAGCGAAGAGACGCGCAAAATCATGGCCGAGATAATCGCGCCCTTATCCGAATTTTCATCCGATATGTCGCGGCATCATGGAATTTACAAAGGATACCTTTATATCAAAAAAAATGAATATAATTCGCTGACGCCCTCGCAAAAAAAGTTTGTCGACGATGTAATTCGAAATTTTGAAATCGCGGGCGTAAACCTGCCAAAGCCGGAACAGGCGCGTTTAAAAAAGATTTCAACCGAACTGTCAAAGCTGTCGAATGATTTCAAAAATAATGTTATCGCCGCGAATCAAAAATTTAAACTTACAATCACCGATGAA
>WRIM01000028.1 GCA_009782725.1 Alphaproteobacteria bacterium
CTGTCTGAACCCGCTTGGGGGTGTTGGGGGGGTTTATTGTTTTTTAAATCCCCTCCCCCCCGCAAATCACCAAAAGCCGGCCTAACGAACAAAAATCATTTGATTTTTTTGAATTTTGTCGCCGCAATGCGGCGATTTTATTTTTTTATTTTTATTTTTTTTTGCCCCCCCCCCCGTGCTTGACAAAATGTATTTATATGCTATTATTCGGTGGTGAAAAGAATAATATATGCAATCTGATTTAAGAACTGTTTTTGCAAATCCGATGCTGAATCACGATTATCCGGCTATTCGTGCGAATGCCGTTTGTGGCATTCGCGCGAAAACGCGCGCGTTTTCGGTTCAGAAATACGAATTGCAACCGCCGCTTTATAAATCGTTCGACCAATTGGATATAGAAGATGATTTATTCGATTTCGTTAAAATAATCATCGCAATAAATCAATATAATGATGTAAGTTTCGCCGGCGTGAAAGACATAAATGCTTTGAACAAAGACGTAAGATTCGGCGACAATCGAATATGTCCCAATGCGGTTGCCGTATTGATGTTGGATATGGAAAAAGATTTTCCGCAAATAGGGCCTTACATAGATGACCCGGCCAATAGCGCGTACGCGGTATGCAAAACAATGGTATCAAAATTTCTTGGCGAAATGCGTCAGCTGATTCAAAAATAACTATTCTATAATAATCGCGCCTTGGCGAAGGATTTCGATATCGTCGCCCAACACACGAATGACGGTTGAAGCAATGCCCGCAGGCGGAATGCCGCCGTCGTCGAACACTATGATATTCGGGAATGCTGCGCGGATTTCTTCGGCGGATTTCATAACGGGCCATCCGGAAATATTCGCAGAAGTGGTGGCCAAACAGTGCCCGTCCACGGCTTCGGCAATCTTTAAAAACACGGGATGATTTGGGATGCGAACGCTTCCGTATACGGGGCGCTTGTCACTAATCATGCCGGGGTCGATTGGTCGTGGTAATACGCGGGTGCTGTCAAAAATCGGATCTGGATTGCCGCTAATCGTCAATGCGCCGGGCCAATATTTCCGCCCCAACTCAAAAGCTTTGTCAGAAAAGCAATACATATACGGCGCCAAATGCTCAACAGTGTCCGACATAATGATAAGGTGTCTTTCCGGCGGGCGGTTTTTCAATTCAAAAATAGCGTTGCGACCGGCGTCATTCGGCAATGCGCCCAATCCCCAAACAGTATCCGTTGGAAACGCGATTACCCCGCCGTTTGCTAGGTAATCGTTTAGCTCTTTAATAAATTTCGGATCGGACAGGTTTTGCATGGACACAACATATACCGGGATTATTTGAAAATCAAGGGAAATGAGGAAGTATGAATTATGAAGTATGAATTATGAAACTCTTCCCCATTTCATACTTCATACTTCATAATTCATAATTTTTATCACGGATTGGTAAGGCGTAATTCGATGCGGCGGTTTTTCTGCAAAGCCGCCGGCGTATTGCCGATTTCCGCAGGGAATAATTCTCCGAACCCGGACGGGATAAGGCGGCGGCGCGAGACCCCGTCTTTGACCAACTCGTTCACCACCGCGGTCGCGCGAAGCAGCGACAATTCGGTGTTATTTCGGAAAGCTTTGGTGCCTTTGATAACCGGCTTTTTATCCGTATGCCCGTCGACGCGGATTATCCAATTTACGTCGGTCGGAATTCTTGCCTCTAATTCTTTCATCACGGTCGCAATAATGCGAAGCTGGTTTTTGCCTTCGGGTGAAAGCGCGAATGAACCGCTTGGGAACAATATGTCGGATGAAATTACAAACCGGTCGCCGGACACGTCGACGCCTTTGAAATCGGCCAAGGCCGCCCGCACCGCGCCATAGAAATGCGATTGATATTCGGCCAAATTATCTTTGGCATTGCGCAATTCGTCCAATTCCGCGACCCGATCCGCCAATGCTTTGTTCAATCGCGTCGACATTTCGATGTATGCGATTTCTTGGTCGGCCGCTTTGGTTTCCGCCGTGGTAAGAAGGTCGTTCAGCCGCGCCAATTCCGCCTGTAACTTGCTTGATTCCGCGACAAGTTCGATTGTTGCTTCGAATCCCGATTGCTCTGCTTCGGCAATAGCCTGTTCCGCGTCGCGCGCAGCCGTCTCGGCCCCGATTAATTGCGCGTGAAGTTCTTTGATTTGCGCGGCCATGCGGACGCTTTCGGCTTGGGTGTCATTTAACGAGCGTTCATAATCCGAAATTAATTTTTGAAGCATTTCGTCTTTGGATGCGACGTATTCGGACAAGCGCTCGCGCTCACCTTCAAGCTCTGCGCGTGTTTCTTCCAAACTTTCCAAAGCGCCGCGCGCCGCGATCAGCAATTCGCGCGCCTCTCTCTCATCCGCGCTCATCTGCGCAAGCTGTTCCGATTGCATGACGTTCACGCGGCGAAGCTCTGCGATTTTTTTGCCGCCGTTCGCAGTGCTGAACACCGATGTCGTCGTCCACAAGAACACGAATACGATAAGAAGGAAAATTAAAATAATGACAAGGTTCGAGAATAAATCCACGAATCCCGGCCATGTGTTTGTTCTTTCACGAAGTCTTAACATCTCTCTCTCCCATGCGTTTTATTTCTTTTTAGGCGTCAGCCTTTTTTCCAATTTGCCGATTGCGCGCGCAAGCGTTTTATCGGTATTGTGCAAAGTTTGCGCCGCGCGAACCAATTCTCCCGCCGCCGCCGTGACATAGGGCAGGGCCGTTTCTTCGCCGCGCGCGCCGTTTCCAAGATATCCGAACAATCGCGCCCGGTCGGCAAGGTTTTCTTCTAATTCGCGGAACATCGCATTTTGCGCAAGCTGCATCTGAAGCCCCAAGAACCCGACAATTAACGAACCCGCCAATCCCAACAACGACGCCGCGAATGCGGTCGCCATGCCGTGCATCGGGCCGACCAATCCCGCCTGCATCGTCGTCATCATCGCATCCGATTCGAAGTCCAGCGAATTTACCAATTCCGCAAATCCGCCGATAGTATGGATAAGCCCCCAGAACGTCCCAAGCAATCCCAAAAATATCAAAGTATTCGTAATGTATCGCACAGATTCACGACTGTCTTCGAATCGGCCAAGTATGATGTTTAGAAAATTATCAAGCGTTTGCGCGGATATGTAATTATTACGCTGAGTCTTTGCGCGGTTCAACATAATCGCAACGGGGCGAAGCAGCCGCGGCGGCAAATCTGCGGACTTTGCAGTGCCGGCAAAGAAATTCTTCATCCACCGGTATTCCGGAATCAATTTGAAAATATGAGTAAAGCACAATCCGATTCCAAAAATAGTCGAACCGATAATCACGCCGCAAAGCCATATATTGGTAAGCGCAAGGTCAAGAAGCTCTATGCGCCAAAACACGACGAATATCAACACCAATGCGGTGAAAAGCGCCATTCGGTTAAGAATTCTGTGGAGTTTCGTATTCATCTCGGACGTAGAGTACTAAATTTTGAAACGCCCCGTCAACAGGATTATTGGTGTCATTTGTTTTTGCATCGGTATATTAATTTCAGTCTTTTATATATATAAATCGAGTCGTTCAATTCAAGATGTTTCGTCGTGTTGCCGCGCGATACTTGGCATGTAAAATTCTTAGGCATGACGGCGCCCATGGTTACGACATGGAACATCGCCGTAATCTTGATGTCTTTGTATTGCCAAATATATGAATCTCTTGCGCCGTTTTCGCCGCTGCCTTCGTGTTTAATACTGGCATCGTGCACATGTTGCGCTATTTGTATCTTTGCCCAATCTGCCGTGTCGAAATGAAAATCGCGCCAGTTCTTCAAAGACTCTATCCAACGCGCGGGCTTTTTCTGATTTTCGGAAATTCCGCGTATCAGTTTTCCGAACCATATATGCTCGTGATAATGAAAAATGGATTGTTCGGAAACCGGCCCTTTGCGTACGTTGGTAAGCTTGTTATAATTTTCAGATATCCCAAGTTCTTTCATGGTTCGGCTGCATACTTCATTAAATCCTTTGGCCATTTCGGCTCCTGCGTTGGCAGAAAAGTCGTGCCAGTCTATAAATTCTCCCTTTGGTATAATAAGAATGCTTGTTTCCGAAATTGGATTTATATTGAAAAAGCTCATCGCGTGTTCATTTTCGCAAATTATCGTCGAAGGGATTTTGCCATGCCAGATTTTTGTAAAAAGATTTTCTTTATACTTTGGATTCGCGTACATTTGTATCCTCTTTTTTGCTAAATTCTAATAAACTTGTGACAAAAATCAAGCGGTATGTATCTTTCCGCCGCATTCGGTTTGAAAACGTATCAGCATCGGGCCGGCGGCGCGTTCGGTTGATTCGATATTCTCTAACAGTCTTTGGTTCGTTGCGATTTTTAACTTTGCGTCTGGCGTCCGAAGCGTTTTCCCGTCATAAGAATCGCGTGTTGTATATGTATCCATTATGGAATAGCAATCTTGGAATTCATTCATGACTTGGCCAAAAATATCGAAACTTTGCTTCATCCGCCAATAATGAAGAAGTATATCTTTCGGGGTATCTTTGGAAAAACTTGTCCCGCATATGTACAGCATGCCGTGCGGCGCCAATGTCAGCAATGATTTCAAAAAGAACAATCGAACCGCGGCGTCGTACTTTGCATACATTGGCAAAGAGTAAAGCGCCGCCGCATGCGTGTAAAAATCCCGAGGGGGGGGTATTTTGCGAAATCGCATTGAATGTGATATCTTGCAGAGCGCGGGTCGAAATCGGGCGCCAAATCTATGTTTGTGATTTCCGCATACGAATTTTCTTGAACATGGCCCAATCCGCCGCCGATAAGCAAAAGTTTGTTGTCTGGGTTTTCGAATACTTCCGCCGGCACGCGCGCAAGTCGTTGATACTCGTCCGGGGTGCGGTCGCGCGGTTGGTTATATAATTTTATTACGTCTTTCATTTCGTGTATAACCATAACACAGTATTCATATTTGTCAAATCGAATTATCCGACATGTTTACCGACTTGAATTTTGGTTTAAATGTATTATATTGGTTCCACGCATCAAAGGAGGAAAGGATGTTAAAACCTTTACATAATTATGTCTTGTTGGAAATATTATCAGAACAGAATACTACGACGGGCGGAATAATCATACCGGATTCATCGAAAGAAAAGCCTTCGCGCGGCAAAGTCGTCGCCGCGGGCCCGGGACACTATGACGACGGCATGTTAATACCGTTATCCGTGCGCGTCGGCGATACGGTCATGTTTGCAAAATGGGCGTCGTCTGCGTCTGAAATCAAACTTGACGGCAAAGATTACGTTATAATCAAAGAATCCGATATACTGGGAATATTATAAATAAAGGAAAATAAATGGCAAAGAAAATACAATTCGATACAGAAAGCATGAAGCGCGGCGTCGACGCGTTGGCCAATGCGGTTAAAATTACCATGGGCCCAAAGGGACGCACAGTTGTTATTGAAAAATCATACGGCGCGCCGATTGTCACCAAAGACGGCGTTACCGTCGCGCGCGAAGTGTCGTTGAAAGACCCGGCCGAAAACATCGGCGCGAAATTAATCCAAGAAGTCGCAAAGAAAGCAGGCGACAATGCGGGCGACGGCACTACGACCGCGACCGTCTTGGCGCAGAAAATATTTGCCGAGGGGTATAAAATGACCGCGGCCGGAATGAATCCCATGGATATCAAACGCGGCATAGATTTGGCCGTTACCGCCGTTGTTGCGGATATCGACAAACATGCGACGCCGGTTAAGAATTCTACCGAAATCGCCCAGGTTGCCGCGATTTCTGCAAACGGCGATGCCGACATTGGTAAAAAAATCGCCGACGCAATGGAGCGTGTCGGCAAAGAAGGCGTGATTACTGTCGAAGAAGCCAAAGGCCTTGACACCGAAATCGAAGTCGTCGAAGGCATGCAATTCGATCATGGATTTATGTCGCCTTACTTTGTGACGAACAGCGAGAAGATGTTGTGCGAGCTTGACGGCGCGCATATATTGGTGTCCGAGAAAAAGGTCGGCGGGCTGCAAGCTTTGTTGCCAATACTTGAACCCGTTGCGCAATCGGGCAAACCGTTATTAATAATCGCGGACGATGTGGAATCCGAAGCAATTGCGACATTGGTATTAAATAAACTTCGCGGCGGATTGAAAGTCTGCGCGGTCAAGGCGCCGGGCTTTGGCGATCGTCGCAAAGAAATGTTGAAAGACATTGCAATTCTTACCGGCGCGACGGTGGTCAGCGACGATATGGGAATGACTTTCGAAACGATTACTCCCGCTGTGCTTGGCACCGCAAAAAAAGTCGTGGTAAGCAAAGACACTACATTATTGGTCGACGGGGCAGGGGACAGACAAGCAATCAAAGCGCGCGCGGATGAAATTCGGAATGCGCTGGAAAAAACGACAAGCGATTACGACCGCGAAAAACTAAGCGAGCGTTTGGCGAGATTGGTCGGCGGCGTGGCGGTAATTCGCGTAGGCGGCATGACCGAAGTCGAAGTCAAAGAAAAGAAAGACCGCGTTGACGACGCGCTTGCCGCGACGCGCGCGGCGGTGGCCGAAGGCATTGTGCCCGGCGGCGGCGTCGCGTTGCTTCGCGCGATTAAAACAATTGAAAAGCTTTCCGGCGCGAATTCCGACCAAGCCGCGGGCGTCAATATTATTATCCGCTCGCTGTCGGCGCCTATGGCCCAGATTGCGGAAAATGCTGGAATAAATGGAGACGTCATAGTAAACAAAGTTTCGGAATCGAAAGATTACAACTTTGGTTACAACGCCCAAACGGATGAATATGTCGACATGATAAAATCCGGAATTATCGACCCTGCCAAGGTTGTAAAGACCGCATTGCTTGCGGCCGCATCGACCGCAGGGGTTATGATAACGACTGGCTGTGTTATGTCTGAAATCCCCGAAGAGAAGGCGAATGCTCCCATGCCGCAAATGCCGATGATGTAATGCTAATTACCTCGTCTGAAATCACATTTCGGGTTGTTTGGCCCCCTCATGTATGTTCAATACACTACGGGGGCCAAACAACCCGAAAGCTGACCTAACGAATGAAAAATATCTGATTTTTGTTGCGGGGGAAGGCCCCGGGGGTTTTATTTTCGCTATTTCTTCCTATGGGATTGATGTCGCGGTTTTGATAATATTTTGCG
>WRIM01000029.1 GCA_009782725.1 Alphaproteobacteria bacterium
GCGGCATTCTTATTCCTTATTCCTTTTTCCTTATTCCTTGTTTCCGCCTCTACACTGCTGAGCCTTTCGTCGACGAATGTAATCGGAATATCGACCGCGGCCGCAAGTTCGTTTGCAAAAACACGCACCATGCGCGTAGTATTCGAATCGGTTCCGTCCGCGTGCGTGGGTAATCCAATTACAATCCCAACAATCTTATCTGATTCAATTGCACTTTGAACTTTGCCAACCACCCACCGCGAACTTTGTTCGCGGCGGGGCCCGGAGTTTGAACTTTCGATAATCCCTCGCGGGAATACGAATTCTCGGGCGGCGTCGCTTATCGCCACACCCATTCGCTTTGCCCCCCAATCTATGCCCAAAATGGCGCCCGAATCCGGTATTCTTGTTACAAAATCCTTGAAATCTGTGTATAACATAGTATTATTATAGCCAATATTTCACAATTATCAATTAAATAGAACGGACGGCATTATGGCATTTACAAAACAAGAACTGGCAAAATTCACCAACCAGATACGGATTGAAATTCCCGACGAAAAACTAGAAGCAATGCACGTGGACCAAGTCTGGGAATGGATGAATCAAATGAAGAAAACCGATACAACGGGGGTCGAGCCGATGTTCACGCCGGCACAGCATGCGGCGCCCCTGCGCGACGATGTGGTGACCGTCGGCAATGTAAGGGACGCGCTTCTTGCCAATACTCCCGACAAATCCGGGAACGCGCGCGGTTACTTTGCCGTCCCGAAAATAATCGATGAATAATTTTAATACAGAGAATTACATGAACCTTATCGACCTTACACTTACAGAAGCTCTTGCGAAATTGCGCGCCCGGGAAATCACCGCGGTAGAGCTTACAACCGCCTATCTTGACCGGATTGAAAAATTCGGCGCAGAGTTAAATTGTTACATAACTGTGACGCGCGAACGCGCTCTTGCCGATGCGGCAGAATCCGACCGTCGTTATGCGGACGGTACAAACCGTGGTCTTGAAGGAATTCCGATTGCAATGAAAGATAATTTTGCAACGATTGGCATTCGTTCTACCGGGGGGTCGCATATTCTTGAAAATTTTATCCCGGGATATGAATCAACAGTGTCGCAAAAATTGGCGGACGCGGGCTGCGTGCTTCTTGGCAAAACGAATATGAGCGAATTCGGAATGTCAAGCAGCGCCAAAACATCATACTTTGGCCCGTCATTGAACCCGTATAACCGCGGCATGCGATTATCCCCCGGCGGAAGCAGCAGCGGTTCCGCCACCGCCGTCGCCGCCGGATTATGCTGTGCCGCAACCGGGACAGACACGGGAAATTCGATTCGTTTTCCGGCGTCTTTATGCGGCCTTGTCGGAATGAAGCCCAGTTACGGCGTGTGCAGCCGATTCGGATGCTTTCCATTCGCGTCTTCACTTGATCACCCCGGCGTATTTGGACGAAACGTCGACGATTGCGCATTAATGCTGGCCGCTGCCGCGGGATTTGAGCCACAAGAATCAACATCCGCAACGGTTGCGGATAAAATTGCAGATTCATTAAAATCCCCGCTTGCCGAATTGCCTTTGCGCGGTCTTAAAATCGGAATTATCCGCGAGCTTGAAAGTTTGGACATCGACCCGAATATAAAATCGGAATTCAATCGTCATATAGAAAATTTAAAATCAAACGGCGCGGAAATTATCAAAGTCTCTGTCCCGCACGTTTTGGATTTGGAAACGCTGTACATGGTGATTTCCCGCGCCGAAGCGTCAAGCAACCTGGCGCGTTTGGACGGCATGCGTTACGGCCTTCGGGTCGAGGGCGACGGTCTTGACGATACTTATAAAAAAACGCGCGCGGCCGGATTCGGCCCGTATGTAAAGTTTCGACTTGTCACCGGCGCGGTGATGTTGACCGAAAAGTTTTACAAAGATTGCTTTCTCCAGGCTACAAAAATCCGCCGCATATTAGACAATGAATTGTTGGCCGCGTTTGAAAAATGCGATTTGATTGTCAATCCGACGTGCCCTTGCACCGCGGATGCGGCACCGTTAAATAACGAATCCTCGCCCGAGAATTCTCTTGCGGCCGACGAATTCTCGGCCCAGAATTTTTATATGGCCGACACGCTGACAATCGCGGCGAATATGTCGGGACTGCCTGCGGCATCCGTCCCCATGGCGCTTTGCAACGGATTACCGGCGGGCCTTCATATAATGGGCCGGCGTTTTGACGACACGCGCGTGTTGCAGTGCGCAAAGCATATTGAAAAATTCGCCGCGTTCGACAACCGCCCGACAACCGTCATGGGGGAATAAAATGACCGAAATGATCGACGTTTTGAATGCGGACGGCACAAAGACCGGGCGGGCGGCTCCAAAAGAACAAATTTTCCGCAAAGGATTATGGCATCGCGGCGCAACGCTTTGCGTTATAAACGACCGCGGCGAATTTTTGCTGCACAAGCGCAGCCCGCATAAACGCTGGGTTCCGAATGTCTGGGCAAATGGCACGGCCGGCCGCGTCGACGCGGGAGAGTCCGCCACCGACGCCATAATCCGCGAATCATTCGAAGAATTGGGCCTGACCATACCCGAATCCGATTTGATACATATCGGAAACTTCCGGGTTGAAGAGGAGAATCCCCCGCACGGCTGGTCGCGCGTAATTTTCGATGTCTTTCTTATACGCGGCGATTACCGATTGAACCGCATGCGATTGAACGTATTCGAAGTGTCCGAGGCAAGGTATGTCGCAATAGATAAATTGGAAGAATTTATGGATAGAAATCCGACGATCACCACTTTGCGCGACCATATCTGGCCAATGGTGAAAAAGTATTTAGAAACAAACGAAGGGTTGAACAAATGTATACAATAACGGGAAAAACGGGCGATTGGGAAGTTGTAATCGGTTTGGAAACGCATATCGAAGTCTTAAGCAAATCAAAGCTTTTCGACGGGGCAAGCGCGGACTATAAACCGAACGTGCCCCCGAATACCCAAGTTGGTTTTATCGGCACCGCCATGCCGGGCATGCTGCCGACCTTAAACCGCGAATGCGTGAATCAGGCTATACGATTTGGTCTTGCAATTAATGCCGACATATCGCGCCGTTCGATCTTCGCCCGGAAACAGTATTTTTATCCAGATTTACCCCAAGGCTATCAGATTACGCAACCCGCGAACGAGCCGCCCGTCGTCGGCCGCGGATATCTGGAAATCATGGGAGACGACGGACATCCGAAAAAAATCCGTATCGAACGCGCACACTTGGAACAAGACGCCGCCGCGAACAAACACGACGCGCATCCGACAAAATCATTCGTGGATTTCAACCGATGCGGCGTGGCGCTTCTTGAAATCGTGACATTCTTGGATACTAAAGACCCCGAAAACCGCGAATACATAACCTCTCCGGACGAGGCAGAGCGCTATCTTCGCCAAATTCGTGAAATCGTCCGCGCGACGGGCGTTGGCCTTGCCAACATGGAAGAAGGACAAATGCGCGCCGACGTAAACGTGTCCGTAAGACGCGCAGGATCCAACGAATTCAACGAACGCTGTGAAATCAAAAATATGGTGTCATTCAAATTTATCAAAACCGCGATTGAATTCGAAGCCCGCCGTCAAATTGAAATCTTGGAATCGGGCAAAGCGGTCGAACGCAGCACGATGCACTTTAACCAAAACGACGGCACGACAAGCGTGGCGCGTTCGAAAGAAGACGCGCTTGATTATCGTTATTTTCCAGACCCGGATTTGCTGCCTCTTATCATCACGGACGAACAGATTGAAGAAATTCGGAAAACCCTGCCCGAATTGCCGGCCGCGCGCCGCGCGCGATATATGGGTGATTGGGGCTTGTCCGAATACGACGCGTCGCGCCTTACCGAATCGGTTGAGATTTCAAAATGGTTCGAAGAGGCTGTCGCGGGCAAACCCGCCCGCGCCAAAGGCGTTGCGAATTGGATGATAACGGAATTATTCGCGCATCCTGAATTTGAAATGAAGCCGGATGACTTGGCCGAACTTGTCGACATGATTGCAAGCGGTGAAATCAACGGCAAGATTGCAAAAGATATATTCACCAAAATGCTGGAGGGCGTTTCGGGCACCCCGCGCGGGATTGCGGAAAAGCACGGCCTTCGCCAAGTTAACGACACCGCCGCAATAGAATCGGCCGTCGACACTGTCATTGCCGCGAACAGCCCCCAAGTCGCGGAATACAAATCCGGCAAGGTCGGCCTTCTTGGATTCTTTGTCGGTGCGGTGATGAAACAAACCGGCGGTCGGGCAAACCCGGCAACGGTAAATGAAATTTTGAAAACGAAACTGGGATGAAGACTTTTTACATCAAAACTTTCGGATGCCAGATGAACGTGTATGATAGTCAGCGGATTGTGTCGATGCTGCGCGGACGCGGAATGGTTCAGACCGAATCGGTCGAAGACGCGGACATCATAATTCTAAACACATGCAGCGTTCGGGAAAAAGCAACCAACAAAGTATTTTCCGAACTTGGGCGCATACGCGACAGAAAAAAAACATCCGCCCTTTTCGGCATAATCGGATGCGTCGCGCGCGAAAGCGGCGCGGATGCCTTTCGGCGTATTCCGGAATTGAACTTTGTTTTGGGCCCGCAATCGTATCACAAGCTGCCCATGATTTTGGACAATCCCGACGCGCGGTTATTAAATATAGATTTATCGGGACTTGAAAAATTCGACGAATTGCCCCCAATGACGGACAGCCCCGCGGTCGCATACATCCCAATCCAAGAGGGTTGCAATCATTGCTGTACATATTGCATTGTGCCGTATACCCGCGGTCGGGAATTATCTAGGGCCTTTGAAGATGTTATGCGCGACGTGCGTGACGCGGCGGCCGGCGGCGCGATCGAAATATGTTTCTTGGGGCAAAATGTGAATGGATATCGGGATAAAGATTCGCGCACGCTCGCCGACCTTTGCCGCGATACCGCCAAAATCGATTCGATAAAACGCATTCGTTTTACATCCAGCTATCCCACAGAAATGTCCGATGATTTAATCGAATTATTTGGTACAGAGCCAAAACTTTTGCCATTCCTAAACATGCCAATACAAAGCGGGTCGCCCGATGTATTGACAAGGATGAACCGCCCGTATTCGTTGGAACTATATATAGATATTGTTAGAAAACTGCGTGCGGCGCGGTCCGACATTCAAATCTCAAGCGATTTTATCGTGGGCTTTCCAGGTGAGACGGACGCGGATTTCGAAATGACATGTGACATCGCCCGCCTTGTCGGTTACATAAATTCCTATTCATTTAAATATTCGCCGCGCCCGCATACGGCGGCCGCAATTATGCGCGACCAGATTCCGGAAAATATAAAAAAAGAGCGTCTTAAAATCTTGGACGATATTCTGACCGAAAACAATCGCGCGTTCAATGAATCATGCGTCGGGCAAACTATGTCGTGTTTAATCGAAGGCCCGGACAAAACCGGCCGCCACATAATCGCCCGCACGCCATACATGCAAAAGGTTATTGTTCCGGCCATGCCGGAACAAAGAGTAGAAGAGCAGAAGAGTAAGAGAGTAAAGAACAAACATCAACTCTCCTACTCTCCTACTCTCTTACTCTCTGTCAAAATCACCTCTGCCAATAAATGCTCGCTTCGCGGGGAAATCGCGGCTTAGTGGCTTATTCTTATATTATGTTCACGAAGTTTTCTTCGAATATTATCATCGGCAAGGCATCCGTTGATACGGTTGCAGTTATTGCAGTTGTTCGTTATTCTTTTAGAGCAATCGTCAGTCTGACCCAGCCGGGTTGTTAAGAATATCCGGCCGTGGGCCGTTACTTGAAAGAAATTTTTATTCATCGCAGGCGTGCACCCCAAATTCATATCTTCGGTCAATTTATATTTATACCCGTATTCCGAATCTATCTTCTCAATACGTTTTATCAAACCCGCGCGCGCATTATCCGGCACGGCCATGTCGGCGTCTTCGGCGCGGCCGCTGTTGATAAGCCAGCTGAACCAAGGAATCACGCCATTTTCGCGGCAGTGCCGAAGCACGGATTCCGCGCCGTCGCTGTTCATCGTATGAACCGAAAGAACACAATTCATGGCGATACGTCGATCGGCCGCGAATTTTTGAACCCAAGCGCGCCCCTCGCTGGTTTCCGTTATTCGGCGGATATTTTTGTATCTTGCGCTTTGCTCGCCCAAGCCGAAAAGCCACGATTCCAATTTTTTATTATGATGCGAATTCATTTTCATCATGATCGACGCGTTGTTGTTATACAATGTTTCCCAAAACTTTCCCCCGCGAGACATCAAAGTCGCGCCATTCGTCACAACCACCGGCGTCATGCCCAAATCGTTTATCCCGGACAACAGTTCTTCGAAATCCGGCTCTATCGTCGGTTCGCCCTTGCCGTTCATCATGATCGTTTTGGTTCCGAATTCATCCCGCAGAACTTGAAGCGTTTCCAACTTGGTGCTCAAACGCGTTGTGTAATAATCGTCTTCATTCGCAACAGAACGGAAAGTATCGCCATTTCCGGTATAAGGCGCGTCGGTATAGCAATACCGGCAATTAAGATTGCAAAGATTCCCATTATACAAACGCACGTGAAGCAACGGATTCGCCAACACCTGGGCATTCGGGAAATCCATGCCTTTCAGATACGGCAACATACTTTCGGCCGGCCGTGCGCCGGTTCCGCCAAGATATTTTAAATAAGACTGCACATTTATTTTTTCTAAAAACGACACTTTTGCCCCCTTGACAAATTGTTAACAAGGCTAAGCATACCCCCACCCCCCGGAATTCTGAGAGGAACTTTATAAAAAAAAAAAAAACGAAGGCGCGCC
>WRIM01000030.1 GCA_009782725.1 Alphaproteobacteria bacterium
GGATACGAAGTTATAGACAACGGGTCAATATCTGCGGATTTGATTGGCATAAGCGGAAAGTTTAGGTTTTAATTAACAATTAACAAATAACAATTAACAAATGAAAGCTAGTATAAAATTTTTTAAAAATGGATGCGGCAAACTTGTTTGCCAATTGCTAATTGTTAATTGTTCATTGTTATTTGCCGCGAATGCGGCGAAATACGACCCGACTGTGAATGCGGCCGGAGAGCCGAAGTGGGACAGATTCATAGTGCATGATAAGTATACGGATTGGAGCGCGAACGGCATTCCAGGCGGCGCAGGCGATGATCGCGCCGGATACGGGGCGTACAATAAAGACGCAAGATTTGAACAGGGTCGGGCGGGTTACGGCGAATACGATCCGAATTCTGAATTTGCAAAGTCCGAGGCATGGCGCAAAATGTACGGCGAATATGACCCCAGTTTGCAATTTGAAGAATCCAGAGCATGGCGCGAGATGTACGGCAAATACGATCCAAATGCGCGGTTCGAAGGTGCGACCGGCGTATTCGGAAGCGGCGCCGCGCGCGTTATAAGCGACACGGACAAAACCGCTTCAACCCCGGCACCAAAGCAGTCGGCGGCGGCCAAAGCCACGCCGGTAAAAAAGACATCCGCCGCCGCGCCTGCCAAAAGACCGGCGCCGCGCGTTGTCGCAAGCGGAACTTTCCAATAATAAAAAACGCCGCATTCGCGGCGATTTTTTAAGCTTTCTTCTTTTCGTATTCTTCTTGCTCTTCAAGCGTCATAGTGGCAAGCGGCCGCGCAATCATGCGTTTCAATCCGATTTCTTCGCCGGATACGACCGAATAGCCGAATGTTCCGTCTTCAAGGCGTTTTAACGCCGCGTCAAGCTTGCGCAATAAATTCACGCTTCGCTCGTGCATTCTGATTTGCATCGTCGCTTCGATATCGAAATTCGACGTGTCCGCTTCGTCGCCCGTGCCGGCGGTGTCGTTCTTTTTGGCAAGGTTTATCGCGCCCATTATATCTTCCATACTTGCGACCAATTCTTCGCGCTGGCCGTTCAGCATGTTGTAAAAGTATGCGCGCTGCATATCCGACATATATTCTTCCGATTTCTTCGGGACATATTTTGGATCCAATTCTATGTTTTTATAATCTTTCTTTGGCATTTTAAGCTCCAGTTAATTGTGCGACCCAATCGTCTAAATCATCCGGCGACATTAATCCGGTTCTGGCTTCGATTAATTCTCCGTCGCGGAACGCCAAAATGCTTGGGATAGAACGGATTCCATATTTCGCAGGCATGCGGCGGTTTGCGTCGTCGATTTCAAATTTTGCGAATTTGACCGTCGCGTGTTTTGCGCTTGCCGCTTCGAATATAGGTCCGAACATTCGGCACGGCCCGCACCATTCCGCCCAAAAATCCACAATCGTGATACCTTTGGATACCGTTGCTTCAAAGTTGCCGTCGTTGATGTGTGCCAGTGACATTTTTCCCCCTTTTGGTTGAATTGCTGCTGTAGTATAATATACTGAAAGCCTAAAGCAATAGGAAAAAACGAATCGGGGAAGTTATGAAAACTATATATGTTGATGCGGCGGCAAGCGCGCTTAAACCCGAATCGGTAATCCGGGCCGAGGCGGACTTTTTAACAAATCACTATTCGAACGAAGGCCGCGGGATTTGCGCACGCGCGTCGTATGCCGAGAAAATGGTGGCGGACGCGCGACTCACGGTTGCGGAATTTATCGGCGCGAATTCTTCGCAGATTGTGTTTACCGGCGGCGCTACGGACGGGTTGAACCGTATCCCGCGAATTCTTGAATTATCCGGCGCCGTCTCGAAAAATTCGATTGTCACTGTGTCCGACCTTGATCACCATTCGGCGCGATTGCCATGGGAAGAGTATGCGTATTTGGGCAAGTGCAAGTTGGCGACGTGCCCCTTGAACCAAGATTTTAATATCGATGTGAATAGAGTCCCATTCGCGGATATATTCATTATAACGTCAATGTCGAATGTGATGGGCGTGCCCCAAGATGTTAAAAAGATAGTCGCGGCCGCGCGGGCTTTGAATCCGAATGTTATAACAATCGTCGATGCGGCGCAATCTGTCGCGTATTCAAACACCAATGTTTTGGACTGGGACCCGGATTTCATGTGCTTTTCGGCGCATAAAATCGGTGCTGACACGGGATTGGGAATTATGTATATCAAAGATCCGGAAAGGTGGGAGGTCGATAAGCTTGGCGGCGGAATGGTTTCAAGCGTCGCAAATCGCAAAGACCGAAAAACAAACGCGATAAGCGAATGGAGGCTTATGGGCGGAATCGATAAATTCGAAGCGGGGACATTGCCGCTGACACAGATTGCGGGGCTGACGCCTGCTTTGCGCGAATTGCAAGACGAACAGTTAACGGATAAAACGACGCAGATGCTTCATTACCTTCGGGCCGAGCTTTCAAAAATACCCCAGATAAAATTTATTTCTCCATTTGGCGCGCATTTGTTGACATTTGTGGTCGAAGGAATGCATGTTTTGGATTTCGGGGCGCTAATGGGGGCGCATGGTGTATGCCTTCGCGTTGGAAATATGTGCGCAAGCTGGTTGCATGCTTTGACGGGGCATCCGGGCACCATACGTATTTCTGTCGGGTCTTGGAATACAATGACCGAAATGCAAGAAATCGTTAGAATAATAAAAGATGTAATTAAATAATGTATACCAAAGAAGACATCATCGCGGCGCTGAAAATGGTATTCGACCCAGAGATTCCGGTAAATGTTTGGGATTTGGGCCTGATTTACGATGTAGATTTGGGGGAAAGGGTACATATCAAAATGACACTGACATCTCCAACGTGCCCCATGGCCGAAGATATAGTCTTAATGGTAAAGCAAGCGGCCGAATCGGTCGCGGGACATGGCAATGTGACCGTCGAATTGATATGGGATCCGCCGTGGACTTTGGACAAGATGTCTACAGAGGCGCGGTTGGAGTTAGATTTGACGGAAGAGGGTTGGTAATGAATTACGCCGAAATAAAAACAATTTTATCAGAGATAAGCGATCCCGTGGATCGGTTGGAATTTGTTATGGATTTGGGCAATTCTTTGCCAAAGATTCCGGCGGGCGCAAAGGCAACCGAAATCAAAGGATGCGCGTCGCGGGTTGAAATTTATAAGGATAAAAACAAT
Organism: Alphaproteobacteria bacterium; assembly: GCA_009782725.1. GTDB lineage: Bacteria > Pseudomonadota > Alphaproteobacteria > Rs-D84 > Rs-D84 > WRCC01. The sequence continues at coordinate 3,190 of WRIM01000030.1, forward strand.
AACTATTACGGGGCGGCCGACGCAGGCCTGGTTCGCGGGATTTTGGCAATTGTTTTATCTTTTGCCCAGGGAAAATCCGCGACCGACATCGTTGCCATGAATTTGTCCGCGGAATTCGCCCGCTTGAATTTACAACTTGGCGCGGGGCGAATGAACGGCGTCGCAGGTATAATTGAATTTCTGAGTAATCAGTAATTAGTAATTAGTAATCAGGTGTGATATAATCTAATCACTAATTACTGCGGGCAAGGCGAGCTATGAAAGAAGACGAGAAAATGTTTCAATGGGGACTTGGGCTGTTCATTCTGGTGTTCGTTTTAATTGCGACGCTTCAGGTGTGCTTTCGCGTCCAAGACCGCGCGCGCACCCGCGTCAAAAATGAAATAATAAAAACTCAGCAAGATTACGCCGAAGCGCGCGCCAAATTCGCGGCGCTGATAAGGCCGGAACACCTTCGCGGCATAGTCGGCGAGATGTTCCCGAAATTCGAGCCGATAGGATTCAGAAAAAATATAACCGCGGCGGAAATAAAAACCAGCAATTAAAATGTTCGAAGTCGGCAATGATATTTTGCGTAGAGTCAATGCGGGAAGCGCGTCTGTGGCGCGCGGGCGGCTTCGCTTTATACATACCGTTTTCGTGATTTTATTCGTTGTGTTTATTGGGCGTACTTTGTGGCTGGGGGTTCAGGTTTCAAAACCCGTGCGCGTGGGACACGGCGCGGCCGGTTCTTGGGTTGCTTCTCGCGCCGATATAGTCGACCGCAACGGCGAGATATTGGCGAAAAATACCGTGTCCGGCCATATAGTGCTTCGCCCGCCCCAGGTTAAAGACGCGGACAAAGTCGCCGTATTTATACATAACATAGTGCCCGAACGCTCAATCCCAGGCGTGCTTGCCGACATCGAATCAGGCAAGAAATTCGTATATATAAAAAAATTGGCATCGGATTCTCAGCGCGAGGAAGTAAAACGCGGGCGCATTCCGGGCGTGTCCGTTGAAGAAACCGAATGGCGCCGCTATCCAAAGCGGAGATTATTCGCGCATATTGTCGGATTCGTCGGCAATGATATGAACGGGTTAGAAGGCGCGGAATTAACCAACGACAAATATCTGCGCGAAAACCGCGATCCGTTGGTGCTAAGCGTCGATTCGCGGATTCAATCCGTGTTTTACCAAGAGCTGATGAGCGCGAAACAAAAATACAATGCACGGGCCGCCATGGGAATGCTTATGAACGCGCGCACGGGCGAGATGTTGGCAATGGTGTCATTGCCCGACTTTGACCCGGAAAACCCAAACATCGACCCGACCGCAAACCGCATGTTTTACCCAATTCGCGGCGTTTACGAAATGGGAAGTATCTTTAAAATATTCAATACGACTATCGCGGTGGAATCCGGCATGCCATGGACGCGCGAATATCCGATTTCAAAACCTTATAATATCTTGAATAAAAACGGGCGCGTGTCGGCGACTATCCGAGACCATTCGTCATTCCGTCCGCCGCGGCCGAATTTATCCGTTGCGGAAATATTGCTTCATTCTTGCAACGTCGGGTCTGTTCAAATTGCGCTGGACTTACCCAATAACGCCCAGCCGGATTTTTTCGCGCGCATAAATATGGATTCTCCGATAGAATTGGATTTTGGAAAATTGGCGCGCCCGCTTATGCCGCAAAAATGGGGCCCGGTTGAAAAAGCGACGGTGTCGTTCGGGCATGGAATATCGGTGACGCCCATGCATTTGCTGCTCGGTGTGAACGCAATGGTAAACGGCGGAATTTTCGTATGGCCGACAATATATAGAAAAGGCGAGGGCGGAATAAGAGGAGAACGCGTGATATCAAACGATGTATCGACGCGCCTTCGTGAAGTTATGTTTAAAATCGCCGAAGAGACATCCGGACGCAAAGCAAGAATCGCCGGAATAAACATAGGCGGCAAAACGGCGACCGCCGAAAAGCGCGTGAACGGCGTGATAGACAAGCGCAAGAATTTAACGGCGTTCGTCGCAACATTCCCGGTCGAGGCGCCGGTTTATACAATGCTTGTAGTATTGGACGAACCACAGGGCACGGTTGAAACGTACGGACTTCGCACCGCGGCGTGGAATGCGGTGCCGACGACCGGCGCGATTCTGGATTCAATTTTACCAATGCTTTTCAAGTGACATAACTAATTACCTCGTCCGAAATCGCATTTGGTGTGTTTCCGGGGGCTCATGTATGTTCAATACACTACGCCCCCGGAAACACACCAAAGCCGACCTAACGAATGAAAAATATCTGATTTTTTTATCGCTGTGCGATGTCGTTTTTAAATAGTTACACAATTTTGAAAAAATAATTAATTTGCTACTGCTATTTTTTTGCGCTAGAATTCTATACGATAAAAAAGAGAAGAAATTGAGAACGATTACGACATGCTCCCTTATGGGGAAAATGTGGGTCGCAGCCGCAGAGAATAAAGAAGAGAAAAGCAAAGAATGTGAAAATGACATTGTGATGAATGTTCTTGGCTCTCGCGGGATTACCGACCCAGAAGATATTCATAAATTCTTAAATCCGTCTATCCGGGACCAGATGCCGGACCCGTTCGTATTAAAAGATATGGATGCCGCAACGCGCATTATGGCGGACGCCATTGTCGCCGGGCGCCGAATTGCAATATTCGGCGATTATGACGTCGACGGGATTACATCCACCGCCATTGTCGCAAAATATCTGCGCGAAGTCGGCCGCGATCCGCTTTGGCATTTGCCAAGTCGAGAGGTCGAGGGATACGGACTGAACACCGCGGCAATCGAAGAATTCGCCGCCGAGGGCGCGGAATTGCTTATTTCCGTCGATTGCGGGATAAGCGGCGTCAAAGAAGTCGCGCGCGCGCATGAGTTGGGCCTTACCGTCATCATCACCGATCATCACAGTCCGGACAAAGAATTGCCCGCGGCCGACGCGATTGTAAATCCAAAGCAAAGCGATGATACGTCCGGCTTGTCATATCTTGCAGGCGTCGGCGTCGCGTATTTATTCTTGGTCGCATTGAATCGTGAGCTTCGCGCGCGCGGATTTTTTTCAAATGACGTGGCCGAACCAAAGCTTATCGATTATATGGATTTGGTTGCGCTTGGGACTATTTGCGACACAATGCCTTTGGTCGGACTTAATCGCGCGTTTGTCGTGACGGGTTTGAAAGTCTTGGACGGGCGGCACAGCTTGGGTCTAAAGACATTAATGGATGTCGCCGGCGCAAAGCGAGCATCCGTATATGTCGCCGGATTCGTAATCGGGCCGCGTTTGAACGCGGCGGGGCGACTGGACTCTGCAAATCCCGCTTTGGAGCTTTTATTGACAGACAATCCCGGCACTGCCGGATTCTTGGCGCATCAATTGGACGATATGAATAAAGAGCGCAAGGATATAGAACACGGCATATTAATGCGCG
>WRIM01000031.1 GCA_009782725.1 Alphaproteobacteria bacterium
CATCGCGGCGACGTCCTATCTTTATTATCATCATTTGGCTCCGCTAAGCCTTCGCGGGCATGTCGATTTGGATAAACTTCCCGAAGGAAAAGACCCAAAGCTGGTCAAGATGAACGTCCTTCCGAAAGAATTTGTTAACGAAGAAGACGCGTATCAGCAAATGGGCGCGATATTAAAAGGATATCTTCGCCTTGGCGCGAAATTCGGAAACGGAGTGTCTATTTCAAACGATGCTTTTGAAAATTGTTATTCCGTTCTTGTGATATTGCAAACCAAAGACATATCGCGTGCGTATCAAAAACATTTAATGGGCGATGAAAATGCGTTTAATGATTTGGGGATTAAACCGGGCGCATGGAAGACATTCGGCAAAATATTGTGGTCTCCGGTCAAAGGTTTGGCCGCGTTTGCGAAATTCATCTTGAAACCCGAAGATGTCGAAGACGTCGAAGTATTGGAAGAAGAAAAACAAGAAGAAAGACCGGAATAAAATGAAAGCCCTCAACGCCTTTTTTAGATTTATTGCATTTTGGTTTTGGGCCGTTTTGCAGGTGCCAACGGCGCTGATACTTTTGCCGTTCGGCCGACGCGCCGGCGTGTGGCAGTTTGGTTTTTTCGCCAAAGGTTGTTTGAAAATCGCCGGAATTCGGGTCAAAGTTCACGGGTGCTTATCCAAAAATCGTCCTTTGTTATTGGTTGGCAATCATATTTCGATATTTGAATTTATGACGATACCCGCGACATTCGGCGGAACTTTTTTCGGCAAAGATGATATTGCGAAAATACCATTCGTCGGCCTTATGGCGCGATTTTGGGGCGTTATTTTCGTGTCGCGCCGGCGGGAAGATGCCTTGCGCGTTGTAAAACAAATAAGCGACGAGTTAAAACGCGCGACATGGCCCATGGCGATATACCCCGAAGGCACCACAACGAACGGAAGTGTAATATTGCCGTTTAAGTCCAGCATGTTCAGCTTTATCGAAAATGGGGTAAAGGCAACGATTCAACCAATGGTGATGTTCTATCGTGACCGCTGTGGCAATCCGATTCCCGACCAAGTTCTTGCGGATGACTTTGCATATTTCGCAAATGAAAAAATGCCGGCGGGCGCGGCGTTGTGCCGGAAAGAACGCGGGCCTTTTATGCAAATGTTTCATGTATTTGAATTGGGCGGATTTACCGTTGAATTGCATCTTTTGCCGCCGCCGCCTTTGGCGGATATGAATCGAAAAGAAATAGCGGAAACGCTTCACAAAATAATTAATGATGAATTTATAAAATTGAAGGATAAGAGATATGAAAACAGCTATAACACCAACAAGGGCTGAAAATTTTTCAGAATGGTATCAGAATTTAATAGTCGCCGCGGATTTGGCGGAAACATCGCCAAGCGCGGGAAGCATGACGGTAAAGCCGTACGGCTGGGCAATATGGGAGCTTATGCGTGACGAATTGGACAAACGCATAAAAGAATGCGGCGTTCAAAATGTGCAATTCCCAACATTAATACCGATAGAATATTTTAACAAAGAAGCGGAACACGTCGAAGGATTCGCCAAAGAATGCGCCGTGGTCACTCACCACAGATTGAAAATAGTCGACGGAAAATTGCAGCCCGATCCGGATTCCAAATTAACCGACCCGTATATTCTTCGCCCGACAAGCGAGACGATAATTGGCGAGGCTATGTCGCGCTGGATACAATCGTACCGCGACTTGCCGATGAAATTGAACCAATGGACAAGCGTGTTCAGGTGGGAAATGCGTCCGCGCATATTTCTGCGCACGCGCGAATTCTTTTGGCAAGAGGGGCATAATGTTTTCGCAACCGCCGAAGACGCTCATAACGACGCCATAAAAATGCATCATGTTTATAACGAATTCATGCGCGATATTCTGGCCATAGATTCTATCACCGGCGAAAAAACGCCCGAAGAACGCTTTGCGGGCGCGGATCACACATACACGCGCGAACAAATGATGCAAGATGGCAAAGCGCTTCAGGTTGGAACATCGCACGACTTGGGTCAGCATTTCTCGAAATCATTCGATATAAAATTCTTGGGCCGCGACGGAAAACTTGAATACGCATACACGACAAGCTGGGGCACGACAAGCAGAATGATAGGAAGCGTCATAATGACGCACGGCGATGACGACGGGCTTGTGCTTCCGCCGAAAATCGCGCCGCACCAAGTTGTAGTCATTCCGATATTGCCGGAACAAAATTCATTCGCGCACAAAATCGGCGACCAATTGCGCGCCGTTGGAATCCGTGTATTGGTTGATGATTCTGATGCGCGTTCCGCGGATAAAATGTGGAAATGGATTAAACGCGGCGTGCCGCTTCGCATTGAAGTCGGCGCAAAAGAGGTCGAGACAAACACCGCGACAATCACCCGCCGCGATATTGGCAAATCCAGTAAGGCCACTCAACCCGCAGAAAAATTGGCCGCATTTGTCACCGACACTTTGAATACAATTCAATCCGACATGCTTCATGTGGTAGAGGTTCGAAACGCATCGATGATTTACAATGTTGCGAATTTGGATGAATTGGCCAAAGCATTGGCGAATGACAAAATCGGATTCTTCCGTTTGAAATACGAACAGACCAAAGTTCCGGAATTCGAAACGCTTATGGATAAGTACAAAATATCGCGCCGTTGTTTGGACGATGCCGACCCGTCATTCGTATTTGTGGCGAAATCATATTGAAAATAATGAGAGCTAAATTCCCCTTCCACTTGTGGAAGGGGTGGCATTCGGCAGCGCCGAATGACGGGGTAGGGGTTATTTTTTCTTTTTCTTTAAATCGCATCCGGCTTTGTCCGCGACGGAAAGCGCGATTGCGACCGCTTGGCGTCTGGGCTTCCCCAACGCCATTTCTTTTTTAATGTTTGATTTAACCGCATCCCTTGAACAAGTTTTATCTAATGGCATAAAATCTCCTTTGCTTATTTGGAAATTTTATCGTAAAATTCATATCGAAAACATAGGATTAAATGTGCCCGAATTTGATAACGCGATTATCTTTGATTTTTCCGGCGGCTTGGCGGATCAGGTCAGGTACCTTGCCAACGCGTTCGATTTATACAAGAACGGCAAACTCTGCAATTATAAAATTTATCTCAATACTACGGGGGCGGATGCAAAATGGGACGGATTCAAACTTGGATGTTTCGATGTCGAATCCGCGATGAATTTCGAATACATAACAATCCCGCGCGAATCATTGAAACCATTCGATGAATCCGGCAATTATATTTCCGATATGAAAGATTTCGTGTGCGACATCCTTCGCCCGCGCCACAGTTTGCCAAAGACTGCGAAAATTATGCCGCCAATGTTGATAAGGCAAAAGTTCGGAGATTTTTGCACTTGGAAATGGCTGCCCGAATTTCGCAAAGCGATGAAACTAATCAAACCGTTGGATGCGGCGAATTCCAAAATGTTGGCAAAGATTAAAAAATCGAACGCGGTATGTTTGCACATCCGGCGAATGGATTATATAAACAGAATTACGGATAATTATTCGTTGGGCGCCGTGTCCGCGGAATACGTAAATCGCGCGGTTGCAGAAATTCGTCGTTACGTCGATGCGCCGCATTTCTTTATATTTTCCCAAGATTTTGATTGGGTAAAAAACAACGTCGATTTTGCCGGCGCGGATTACGAATTCGTAACCGTCAATGACAATTCGCGCGCGGAATTCGAATTGGAATTAATGAAGAATTGCAAACACTTTATATTATCTTGCGGCGGCTTTGCGCGATTGGCTTCGAACCTTTGCGCCAATCCGGATAAAATTATAATCGCGCCGGATGTAACAAACGCAAATGATTGGGAAATATTAACCACACCGGCGCGAACATTTCGCACATTCCGAAAAAAGTTATTCGCGCGTCGCTTGGTTAGAAAATGGCGTCGACTTAATCAAAAATAGTTCTAAATTTTTTACCGTCTATAAACGCCGTCAATGTTTCATAAACTGATGTGAATATTCGCATTGTTGCCTCGACAGAATTGAACGCCATATGCGGCGTGAATATAACATTGTCCATATGCATCATTTTTTTATTGAACAATACGATTCTTAACTGTTCGTCGGTTAAACCTTTGGCGCTTGATATGGTGACGGTTTCAAATTCCAATTCCAATACGTCTTGGGCAAGGCCGCCGATATGCCCGCTTAACAGCGCGTCGTACAAAGCCTCGGCATCCATTAATTCGCCGCGCGCCACGTTCAGCAATATGACGCCGCGCTTCATTTTGGCAATCGCGGATTCATTTATTATGTGATAATTCTGCGCGTTTGCGGGAATGTTCAAAGCAATAATATCGGATTCGGCATACAAAGTATCAAGGTCGACATATTTCGCAACGCTTTGACATTTTGGATTTTGAATACGGTCGTACGCGATGACATTCGCGCCGAACGCATGCGCAAGGTGCGCGAAATGCGCGCCGATTGCGCCCGTGCCGAATACGCCGATTGTTTTGCCGTGTATGTCGTGTCCCCTGTATTTGGACATGTCTACGCGGGATCTACGCATGTCTTTCACGCCCGGCAAAATTTTCCGCATCAAAGCAATAAGAAGGCCGATTGCAAATTCGGACACCGCGACTTCGCCGTACCCAACGACGTTTGATACTTTGATGCCGTGATTTTTACAGTATTCGGTATCCACTTTGTTAAACCCAGTGGTGCGAAGCGCGATAAGTTTCAAATTCGGAAATTTCTTCAAAGTTTGGGCGTCCAATTCGGAATGAGTGAATATGGATATTGCATCGGCGTCTTTATGAGCCTTTAAATCGGCGGCCGTTATGTCTTGCGCGGGATTGTCGATGAATACGACATCTGTGCCTTTGAATTTTTTATCTTTATAAAATTCGTGTACTGTATCGATTGCATCGAAAAATATGATTTTCATATAAATTTACTCCTGTTTCGCCGAGATAATATCACAAATCCGGGCATGTATCAAATTTATATTGCCAAAATGTGAATAAATCCTTAATCTTGTCGTATGTTAGCGCTACGCAGTCTTATATTCAACGGAATAATCGCAACGCCGATCGAGATTCAGGTTCAAACACTTGGCGGCATTCCGGAACAGCGTCTTCGCATTATCGGCCTTGTGGATAAGGCGGTCGCGGAAAGCGGCGAACGCATTAAAAACGCGCTGTCCGCGATGAATTTGTCATTGCCGTCGCGGGTTTTGACCGTGAATTTGGCGCCTGCGGATTTGGAAAAATCCGGCGCGCATTTCGACCTTCCCATACTTTGCGGAATTCTTTGCATCATGGGTATTCTTCCGGCCGAAGAATTGTCGCGTTATGTGATAATGGGCGAAATCGGCCTTGACGGCGCATTGCTGAAAACGAATGGCGTTCTGCCGGCAAGCGTTTGGGCAAACGAAAACGGACTTGGCATAATATGCCCGGGGTCTCAGGGGGCCGAAGCAAGATGGGCCGGACACACGAATATCTTGGCGCCGAACCATATCTTGGATTTGATAAATCACTTCAAAGGCACGCAAATACTGCCCGTGCCCGCAATGACTTCGCCGCGGCAATCGATGAATGCAACGGGCGATATGGCCGAGGTTCGGGGTCAATCGGCCGCAAAGCGCGCGCTTGAAATCGCGGCGGCGGGCGGACACGCGATGTTAATGGTGGGGCCGCCGGGTTCGGGCAAAACCATGCTTGCGTCGCGTTTGCCCACAATTATGCCGGAATTATCTGCGCGTGAGATTTTGGATTGCAGCATTATTTATTCCATAGCGGGTCAATTGAACGCAAATTCGTTGGTGGCGGCCCGTCCGTTTCGCGCCGTGCATCACACGGCAAGCGCGGTATCATTGGCGGGCGGCGGCGCGGATGCGCGTCCGGGTGAAATATCATTGGCGCATAACGGCGTTTTATTCTTGGATGAATTGCCGGAATTTCAACGTCAAACGTTGGAAATACTGCGTCAGCCTATGGAGCAGGGCAAAATAATGATATCCCGCGCGAAACGCACCGCGACGTACCCGGCAAGATTTCAATTGATTGCGGCGATGAATCCGTGCCCATGCGGGCATTTGGGCAATGCGGCATTGTCGTGCAGCCGCGCGCCAAGATGCGCCGAAGCATATCAGAATAAGATCAGCGGCCCATTGCTGGACCGCATTGATTTGCATGTAGACGTCGATGCGGTAAACCCGTGGGAAATGACGGAAGACACGTCTCCGCGAGAAGACTCCGCGTCTATTCGCACGCGTGTCATTGCCGCCCGCAACCGTCAACTTGCCCGCGCGCAAAAATTATTCGGCCGTGAAATTCTGAACGCGCATCTTGACGGGCGCGAGTTGGACGCGGCGGTCGTGCTTGATGTGGCTGCGCAAAAATTTCTGAATACCGCGGCCGAGAAAATGTCGCTTTCCGCGCGCGGATATCAAAGAATAAAACGCATCGCGCGCACCATTGCGGATCTTCGCGGATGCGACGCCGTAGAATTGTCAGATTTGGCCGAGGCTTTGTCGTACCGCCCCATAAACAGGGGCAAGTACGGCGCATGATTTAAGTAGTAAGTAGTAAGTAGTAAGTAATAAGTAGTAAGTAATTAACGTTC
>WRIM01000032.1 GCA_009782725.1 Alphaproteobacteria bacterium
AGAGCAAGTATCAGCGGTCGTTTTTGTCTGAGTCCAGGTATAAGAAGCATTATAAGTATTCTGTGCGCATTGCGAACACGTTCCGCTGTTTCCGCCGGTAAAGGCAGTTCCGGCCGCACATGTTATTGTCCAAGGGCAAGTACTTGAAGTTGAAACGGTATAACTCGCAGCGCTCGGTTTAGTATTCGTACATTGCGGACATGCCCCGCTGGACAGATAATAGCCGGCATTACAGGCTGTTGCAGTACAGCTTGTGCTGCATGCTCCGTAAGTATTGTTCACGCAATGCGTTCTGTCTTGGGTTCCCGCAGGGCAGCTGGTTGAAGAGGCTTGGGTTACGCTGTTATTTGGCGTACATGCTTTGGATGCGGCATTGGTACAGCTGCATCCGGACGAATCCGCACTGCCGCCCGGGCATTTTACAGAGTAATAAGTTCCAGAGTTCCAATTAGTACCATTTGCAGATGCGCAGGTTTGCGATGCTTCAACGCAGTCTTGGACGCATCCCGTGGCAGTGTTGCTGCTTGCTGACCAGCCAGAGTAACACCATCCGCATTGGTTACAGCCAGAAGTCGCCCCGGTTCCAGCGCATGTCAATCCCACTCCGGGTAAATTTGTCGTGCCGCTGCAAAGTGCCCTGTCGGTACCGGTACACGTCGTGTAACATTTCGCGCAATCGTATGCGGCGTTGCCGGCGGTAATTGGTGCGGCGACGGCAAGTACGATGAAAATCGACGCAAACAAGGTTAGCATCTTCCGGGCTGAACACCGCAGAAATCTTGGTTTTTTCTCTTCCATGATCTTCCTTTGTTACTTTATTGTAGGAAAAAATCATATACCGACGCAAGCGGAAAATTAGAAATAAAGAAAATAATTGTTTTATAAGATTTATTGATTTTTGTTTTCTGGATACTCACCCCACAACTGAGTCGTCATCCCGGCGAAGGCCGGGGCCCACTGCTGCGCAGCAATCATAAGTGCCTGCGGCGCAATGGATACCGGCCTCCGCCGGTATGACGGCTCTAACGAGCCGTTTAGAAATCTATTTTATTCAGGCTTTTCATGAGGCCCATAACCATATATTGCCAAAACATCATCATATAAATCCCGCCATTCTGGATTTTTTTGTATTATCAATTTCAATTTCCAATTCCTTTGCCATTCTTTCATCTGGCGTTCGCGTTTTACCATTTGCTCTAAAGATTCATGGAATTCATAATAGACAAGTTTATCCAAGTCATATTCGGCGGTAAAGCAATCTGGGAAAGTTTTAGTTTTATGTTGCCCGACCCGTTTTAATAAATCTGAAGTAGAACCTATGTAAATCGTTCCCATTTTTTGATTGGCCATTATGTAAACGTAACCGCCGTCTTTCATAGGGGTTCTCTTTTTTCTGACAATACGACCCAAAGGGTCGTCATACCGGCGAAGGCCGGTATCTATTGCGCCGCAGGCATTCGATTTCTGCGCAGCAGTGGGCCCCGGCCTGCGCCGGGCTGACAAAAAATTGCTTTACAATTTTTTGTGAATATTTTCACTCTTCCGCGTTATCCGGAGAATAAATTTCAACATCGCGGGTCATTGAAAAGAACTTTTCCGCGCGCCTGCTCGGCAATTCCGCGACCGGAATCTCGGTCAGCTCTTTAATATGCTCGACAATAGCGCTTCCCAGCATCTCCATAGTCGTTTGCCAATCCGTATGCGCGCCTTTGGCAGGCTCGGTCACTATTTCATCAATCACATTTAAATTCATCATGTCGCGCGCGGTAAGTTTCATAGTCTCGGACGCGACTTCTTTGAATTTATTATCCTTCCATAATATAGACGCGCATGATTCCGGCGCAATTACCGAATATATAGAATTCTCCAACATCAAAATCCGGTCTCCGGTTGCAATCGCAATCGCGCCGCCAGAGCCGCCGGTACCCGTAATCACGCTTACATACGGCGTAGCAATGGAAAGGCCAGTTTGGGTCGAAGTTGCGATTGCCGACGATTGGCCGCGTTCTTCCCCCTCGCGGCCGGCGAATGCTCCGTCGGTATCAATTAATGTAATTAACGGCAATTCATATTTCTCGGCAAGGCGCATAAGTCTTTGCGCTTTTCTATACCCTTCGGGCGCGGGCATTCCGAATCGGTGTTTTGTGCGGGTTGCGATATCGCGTCCTTTTTCTTGACCCAATATCATAACCGGTGTTCCGCGAAAATACGCCGGCCCGCCAAGAAGGGCAGGGTCTTCGCCATAAAGCCGGTCGCCCGAAAGCGGCGTCCAATCGGTGCAAAGCCCCGATACATAATCCAAGAAGTGCGGCCGATTGTCGTGGCGCGCAAGTTTGACCTTTTCATAAGCGCCCGTGGCGACGGTTTTCGCCGATTTCTTTACGATGATTGATTTTTGATGATGCGATTCCAATTTCGGCGTTGTGACCGATATGGGTTCTGCCGTTTTCGCAGGCTGTTTCGTTATTACGCGCAGAATTTTTTCCAAATTCTTTTTTAATTCCGGGCGAGACGACACCATGTCGACCATTCCGTGTTCCAATAAATATTCCGCGGTTTGAAAGTTTGACGGCAATTTTTCGCGCATATTTTGTTCTATGACGCGCCGTCCCGCAAAACCGATTCGCGCGCCCGATTCCGCAATATGAATATCGCCAAGCATTGCAAACGAAGCCGTCACCCCGCCGTACGTCGGGTCGGTTAAAATTACTATGTATGGAATTTTATTCGCATGCAATTTATTAACCGCAAGCGTCGTCCGCGCCATTTGCATCAAAGACAAGACATTTTCCTGCATGCGCGCGCCGCCCGACGCGGTTACGATTATATAAGGCTGTTTCTTTTCAATCGCATGCTCGATAGATGCGATAATTCCGTCGCCGACCGCGCGTCCCATAGAGCCCATCATAAATTCCGCATTCATCACGCTGACCGTCGCGTCAACCCCGCCGATTTTGCCGGTCGCGGCGGAAAGGGCGTCGGCGCATTCTGTTTCCTCGCGCGCGGCATCCAATCTGTCCGCATATTTTTCGCGGTCGACAAAGCCAAGCGGATCGTCGGTGACAACGGGCAAATCAATTGGCTTCCAATCGTTGTTGTCGAAAAGCAAATTAAAACGCTGACCCGGCGTTAGTTGAAACACATGATTGCATCGCGGACAAATGCGAAGATTGTCTTTAAAGTCTTTGTAATACACCAACTTGCTGCACGATTCGCATTTCAACCACATAAGGCGCTTTACGCTGTCGTATTTGTCGCGGCTGTGCGTTTTGATGCCGCCGGCTGTTTTTCTGAAAATTCCCATTATTTGCTCCTTTCAGTCGCAAATTAGTGATAGGTGACAAGTGATAAGTGATAGGAAGTCTGATTCAAGTTCAATCTTCCTATCACCTGTCACTAGCAAACGCGTAAGCGTTTGCGATATCACTTATCACTTTTTTAATTCATCTTTTTGATCAGCTCGACGCTGGGCCGGAATAGTATGGTTTTACCGGCATCGATTTTCATAGATTTTCCCGTGCGGGGATTGACGCCCGTCTTGCCGGCGCGAACCCGCGGCAAGAACCGGCCGAATCCGCGGATTTCGATGCGGTCGCCTCTAGCTACGCTTGCCGTTAATTCTTCGATTAAACCGTCAAGTATCACACCCGCGTCGGATTCGCGCATGCGGCCGAATTTTACTTGTACAGAGCGGACTAAATCAGAACGCTTCATAATAAATCCTTTTGATTTTCAAATATTGTGCAATAAAAAGTAGTAAGTAGCAAGTAGTAAGTAGTAAATTCATTTTACTTATTACTTACTACTTATTACTTAATATTTAATCCTGTTCAGGCGTTCCGCCACGGTTTCTCCCGGAATAAAATCAAGCGGAGGTCGTTCAACCGTTGTAAAGCATCCGAATTGTCCCGCCAATACCGCGCGATGCGCCGCCCGCGCAGAGGCATGCATCATATTCGCCGTCATCATCGGATTATCGCCATTCAGCGTAAGTTCAATCTTAGAATCCGCGCTTTCGTTAAGCAAACGTCCGCCATGCTTGCTTGTATCGTATTCTGCGATACTCTCCACAAAATAGATATGCGAGTCGTCATTTTTGAAATAAGGATGCGCCAAAATCTTATCGCGCAGCTTTTCTTGTTCGTCCGCATTGTCCAGCGGGCTGCCTGGCATAACCTCGACATAAACTTCACGCTTGTGCGCGCCTGGGGTCGCACCGTATTTTGTGATCGACACCGCATTGCGAATGTACGGGCTTTGCTCTTTGACGATCGTGGTATGCCCCATGCTGCGTCCGGGGCCGAAATTGGTAAAAGTCTCATACCGCGGAGAAAGCTGGGCGAACAACGCGCGCACAATGGAAAACAGCCCCGGATCCCACCCAGAACCCAAGATAGACACAGTCTTGTTCGCAATGGCGATTTTATTATAAATCTCGCGGTATTCGTTGATTTCTTTGTGGCTGTCGAAAGTATCCACGGTTGCGATACCCATTTCTAAGAACTTTACGACGTCGTTTTTCAATGCGTGGTTTGGCCCACAGCAAAGTACAACATGCACGGGCGCCGTCAATTCGCGTATGTCGGTGACGACTGGGACGCCTGCGGGATATCCGTCATCGGCCACGACATTTCGGCGAATAATTCCGACCAATTCGATATCGTTTTCCGGATTGTTTTCTTTTTCCATTTGATAAACGCGCGCGGCGGCACGACCGATATTGCCCCACCCGCTGATGACTATATTAATCTTTTTCATAGATTATCTCCTTCGCCGATATTTTATATTATCAACATAAATAATCAATAAAATTATTGTGGTTTTATGTACGACGGAATAGTCTATCTGATTTGGAAAGCAAACTATAACTGCCAGTATCCATAGCCGACATTCCTCACATAATATCATACATGATTTAGGGCGGCAAATAATTATAACAGGGTTTTTTAGATACCAAGCGCCAGCGGGTATCTAAAAAACCCTGTTATAGTTTGCTTTCCAAATCAGATATGATATTATTATGGGTGCTTGCGAATATGTAGCAATGACGTTATAGTTTGCTTTCCAAATCAGATATGATATTATGACGAGGTGTAACAATACAAACAGCTTCGAGTTATAGTTTGCTTTCCAAATCAGATATGATATTATAAAAATCTTGCTCAAAATGTGTGAAACTGAGTTATAGTTTGCTTTCCAAATCAGATATGATATTATCTCTACCAAATAACCCCTTGGATTTCCAAGGGGTTTTTGGTGGTTTTAATTAAAAAACTAAAGTAATAAAAGCTGTTGCGCACCGATTTTTTCCGTTTTTGGCGATTCGCCGACCAATATCTCCATGTCGGCAAATTGACGTTCTGTGACACTCATAAGTCTAACACTTCCCGTGGGCGGAATCAAGCTTTTTAATCTGCGTGAATGTTTTTCCACGTCTGCGACACCCTTGCAAATGCGCGAATAAATTGACCATTGCATCATATAGTAACCTTCGCGCAATAACGCGTTTCGAAACTTGGTTGCGTGCTTGCGGTCTATTTTTGACATTGTAGGCAAATCGAAAAATACCATTATTCTCATAAAGCGCTCCTTTGATTTCAACATTATTCGCCGTCCTGGGCTAATCGGGGCGGCCCTTTGAATTCCGGCAGTTTTAGTATCCGGAAATCTTTGTCGCGTATGGCGCGCGCACATGATTCGGCGGTTATTTCTACGGCTTTTAGTATTTGTATTTCATTGTCATTGATGTAACATGTATGCATAACTGCAGACACCAGTTCTTTTTTCAGCGCAGGCGTCAAACTCGTCGCATCGCCGAAATTCATATTGGCAACGATATAATCGACAAACGGCCGATAAGGTTCGATTAAATCATCTACAAGATTGAATTGGTTCAGGTTATTAGAATGATGCACGCCGAAACATGGCAAAAGTCCGGTTGCCACGACATTCCGCGCGACGCATCCGCGCAGTATTGCATATCCGTAATTCAATGCGGAATTTATTATATTGCCGTCATCACGCCGCACGAAGTCTTCAAACAATGATTTCCAATATATCGATGCGGCGTATCCTTCGCGGTTATCCGGGTCGCCGCTTGATATTCGGCCTGCAATAGCGACCAGCATCTCTGAATTATTTTTCTCTAATAATTCCAATACGGCGGCTTGGTTTAATATTTTCTGACGCACGATTTCCGACCAGATTCGTTTCTTCAAAGGCTCGCTTGCAGCTATTTGCAAATGCGCCATTTCCGAATATCTGGAATGTTCGTGATACGGCAAAAACACGCCGGACGGTTGGTGTGTTTGGTCGCAAGAAAATGCCACTACGCCATGTTCTGCAAACGCGGCAAGCAGTGCAGCGGAAAGAGATATGTATTGAGTATCAAAAACAACGACGGAAAGGTCTTCGATTGGAAGAGTAAAACTTTCGCCGTCGCCGGGTTCATAAAAGAGTTGTTTATTTTTAACCGATATTTTGCACGGTTTCATCAGGTGAAGGATGCGCCAGCCCATTTGGGACTCCCTTTGGTTGCTTCCTTCCTTTTTTTGATTTTTTTGCACATACTGG
>WRIM01000033.1 GCA_009782725.1 Alphaproteobacteria bacterium
CGATGAGATTCCAGCCGCGGATATAGTCGCGCCGTCTCCCGGATTTAATACAAGCGTTCCGCCGGAATTAGATATAAGACCCGCAACGGTAATCCCATTCACAGCATTTATAGTCAGCCCGCCGCCGGCCGCATTACCCGCAGCGTTCGATACGTTCCCGTTTCCATTATTCGTATTGGTGATAAATGCGCCGTCTGTATCGACAATTGTCGAATTAACCGAATCGGCGGTGGCGTCGACAACAAAGTCTCCATTAATGACGGCATCGCCGGTCACCGTATAAGTAAATGAGTTTCCACCGTCAATAAGCACGCCCGTATTAGTCGGCAATAAAGTCGGAGGGTTAGTGTCCGCAAGCGATGCAAGCGGCACGATTCCCATTATAAATGGTAATATTTTCCTGAACATTGCATTAAGTATAACATATTTTGAAATTTAATTTTAGTGAAAAATTAACAAAAAAATAGACTTGCGTCCCGACCCCGAAATTGTCTATAACTATTCCGAACGAAAAGGAGAAAAAATATGTTCGAAATCACTAAAATCCGCGCTCGCCAGGTTATAGACAGCCGCGGCAACCCCACAGTCGAAGCAGATGTTTATTTAAAAGGCGGCGCAATGGGCCGCGCGGCGGTGCCAAGCGGGGCTTCGACCGGCACGCATGAGGCTTTGGAACTGCGCGACGGGGGGCCGGCATATATGGGCAAAGGCGTCTTGACGGCCGTTAAAAATGTAAATGAAATTATCGCGCCTGAATTAATCGGCATGGATGCGCGGAAACAATCCGAAATCGACAATAAAATGTTGGGGCTTGACGGAACTAAGAATAAGGCTAAGCTTGGCGCGAATGCGATTTTGGCCGTGTCTATGGCAACCGCGCATGCGGCGGCGAAACAATCCGGAATGCCTTTGTATAAATATATTGCGGGCATTTACGGCGTTACCGGCAACACCCTTCCCCGCCCCATGATGAACATCATCAACGGCGGCGCGCATGCGGACAACGGCCTTGATGCCCAAGAATTCATGATAATCCCGACAGGTGCGAAAAACGAATCGGAAGCGATTCGCATGGGCGCAGAAGTTTTTCATAACTTGAAGTCTATATTAAAGAAAGGCGGCAATTCTACAAACGTCGGCGACGAAGGCGGCTTTGCCCCGAACTTTAACACATCGCGCGAAGCTCTTGATACAATCATGGCGGCGATTTCGGCGGCAGGATACACGCCTGGTAAAGATATTTCAATCGGAATGGACGTTGCTTCAAGCGAATTCTATAAAGACGGCGCGTATGAATTCGAAGGCAAAAAAATGTCTTCCGACGACATGGTCGATTTCTATGAAAAGTTAATTTCCGAATATCCGATAATTTCAATCGAAGACGGCATGGCCGAAGAAGATTGGGACGGTTGGAAAAAACTGACCCAGCGTATCGGCTCTAAAATCCAATTGGTTGGCGACGATTTATTCGTAACAAATCCGGAATATTTGAAACGCGGAATCGATACGGGCACCGCGAACGCAATATTAATCAAGGTTAACCAAATCGGTTCATTGACCGAAACATTGGGCGCGATAAAAATGGCCCAAGACGCGAAATACGGTGTTGTTATCTCGCACCGTTCCGGCGAAACCGAAGATACTACATTGGCGGATTTGGCCGTCGCGGTGAATGCGGGCCAGATAAAAACAGGCTCGATGTCGCGCTCTGACCGCATTGCGAAATACAATCAGCTGATGCGCATCGAAGAAGAATTGGGCACAGACGCAAAATACGGAATGTAAAATAATGTTCGCAACGCCGGACATCTTAATCGCAATAAAATACATCGCCGCGGCGGCGATTGTATGGGGCATTTGGATGTTTCCGGCGTGGATCGCGCGCCAAAACAAGGTCAGCGACCAACAAATGGTAAGGATAAGGTTTACAAGCTGGGGACTTGGCTGGACCGGGGTTGGGTGGCTTATCGGGCTTTGGTTGGCAGTAAAGAAATAAATAAAAAAACCGGCGATGCCGGTTTTTTTATTTACTATAATGCGGCAACTTTTCTTACATTTCTATAAAAGTTCTCTTTAAAGAAATCACGAAGCGCTATAATTCCATTGGTATTAACCAATCCGGGGCCGCGATCCATTTTATACAGCTTTGCGTAAAGTTTTCTTAAAGTCTCCTGGCTAAGCGCATTTATATTGTAAAACATGCCCGACCGTACTTTGTGGTCGCTTCCGGCAATATCATAATCTTCGCAATAAAGGGCGTAATGGTCTTCCGCCGGGTCGTGCTCTATCTGTCTTACGTACGGGCCGGTGCTGTTAAGATGAAGAGTGTAATCCGGTTGACCTTTTATTTTAAACGATACATCCCGATTTTGGAAATCGAATTTTATATCATGAAACTGACCCTGGTCTATCAGTTTTTCCCATATTAAATCTTCCGAAGTTTTTTGATACGCGGTGCGCGACAGACTATAGCCGATGCGAAGCTTGCTAAGAATTTTATTAATCGCAGGTGCTATTTCCACAGACAGTCTCTTTTTTTTAAATTAGAATCATTATAGAAAATCAACTATCGATTTGTCAAGCGTATTCGAATGTTTTTAGAAATAAGGATCAAAAATCAATTTATATGCGGCAGATGCTGCGTATTGCGAAAACTAAATATTTTTCATTCGTTAGGCCGGCTTGCGGGTGATTTGGGCCCCGTAGTGTATTGAACATACATGAGGGGCCCAAATCACCCGCAATGCGGTTTCAGACGGGAAAATTAGCTCACATGTCGAAGTTGTCGCCGAGGTATACCTTTCGCACCATTTTGTCTTTGACTATTTCCGGCGTGGTGCCGTGTTTCAGTATCAGTCCGTCGTGCAACACATAAGACCGGTCTGTAATTCCCAATGTCTCGCGCACGTTGTGGTCTGTGATAATAACGCCAAGCCCGCGGTTTTTTAATTGAGACACCAACTCGCGTATATCGTTCACCGCAATCGGATCGATTCCGGCAAAAGGTTCGTCCAGCAATATGAATCTTGGGTCTGTCGCCAATGCGCGCGCGATTTCGACGCGGCGTCGTTCTCCGCCGGACAACGACGTCGCCGGCGCCTTGCGAAGGTGTTCTATCGAGAATTCCTTAAGAAGCTCTTCCAATTTTTTGCGGCGGGCGACGGTATCTTTTTCCACAACCTCTAATATCGCCAATATATTTTGTTCGACGGACAGGCCGCGGAACACGGAATTTTCTTGGGGCAGATATCCGATATGCATCCGGCCGCGTTTATAAAAAGGAAGATGCGTTATATCTTGGGAATTCAAAAAAATCTGACCGCCGGATGCCTTGATCTGGCCCGTTATGCAATAAAAAGCGGTTGTTTTTCCGGCGCCGTTCGGCCCCAATAATCCGACCGATTCCCCTTGCTTTACATACATGCTGATATCGCGCAAGACCAATCGCTTGCCATATGCTTTGGATAAATGTTCAACTTTTAAAATCGATTGCTTCATAGCCTTATCACCATTTCTTTCGTGCGCACTTTGTCCCCGTTGCTTGAATCTACGCGGACGTTGCCGGTCAAAGTCACAGTATTTTTAACTCTATCGAACACGCCGTTATCGGCGGTTATATTGTCGGTGATTTTGGCGCCTCTGTCAATATGAACGATGCGCGCGACAATTTTGTTAAGAAATATCTTGTCCTCGTCGTCGTATTCTTGGCGGGCGGCGGCCGCGCGTATCGAGAAAGGATTTCCGTCTTTGTCCATGCCGGAAAACGCGGGATTTTCCATTTTAAATTGATTTTTAGTAATGTCCGTCATATTGACCGCCGATATCGGAGTCCACAAGATATTGTTGTTCAATATCCCGCCCGCGACCAATGTCACGACAAAAATCAAACCCCAGCCTGTAAAGAAAAATTGCCACAGACGCTGAAGCCTTCTGTGCTGACCCGATATAATAAATTGCCGTTTTGATTTCACAGGGTGACTTTATTACAAATTCCTTTGATTTGCAACTTGATTTCTGATAAAATTAATGCCGAGAGAATGTATTATATGAAAAAACTTTCATTGTTCATTGTTAATTGCTCGTTGTTCGTCGCGCTTGGCGCGCCGGCGCATGCCGCCGTAACCATTAACAAAGCCGCGCCCGTCGCGGCCGCGCCGAAATCCGCCGAATCCGCGGTCACGGGAAGCAGTCTTATACCAACCGCATTATCGATGATTACGGGCGTCATGGCATTGAATCAACAGGTTCAAGCACTTACCACCGAATGCAAACCGACCCAGACCGAATTAACATGGGTCACCAATATGATGAAAGAATACGCCAAAACCGGCGCGACCGACGCGCAAACTATGATGGCGTCGATAAAGCGCGAGCGGTGCGTCGGCACAAATTTCAAAGATTCTATGCAGGCGGCCGCGATGACAACGGGACTTTACGGATGCGTCGCCACATTTAATTCTTCGGCCGATGCGAAGATGATATGGCAAGATTATCCGCGGCCAAGCATGGCAACAATTTGTAAAAAGAACGGCGGATTCGGATGCACCGCGAACGAAGAAGAAACCGTATCCGACATATATGAAATCTATGGCCTGATCGGATTTGGGCCCGCGGATTTGCTGCCTGTGGAAACAACAATTGCCCCCGTTCTTATGGAAAAGATACTAAAATGCACTGAATCGCGTCTTGCCGCGAAACAACGCGAGCTTTGGGGCGATTTCTTGATACAATCGGCGGGCGGATTGGGCAAAACCGGCGGCAATTTGGCCGAAACACTGGGCGCGGTAAACCAAATTATGGCGGGCGGCGGCGCGACAAGCCCGATGGCCGCCATTATGGGCATGGCCCCGAATGTCGCAACCGGGTTGATGCGCTAAAACGCTAGATTTTCTTGAATTTCCGCTTTTTCTATGATATAATCCCTGCAAAAGACATCGTAAAAGGTATTGTAATGGCTGTAAAAAAATCTGAATTCAAACATGGACAGTTTGTCGTATACCCGACCCAAGGCGTCGGGAAAATCGCCCGTGTCGAAGAACAAAATATCGGGGGACAAAAAATCCAATTGTTGGTGATTGAATTCGAACAGAATAATATGACGCTTCGCGTGCCGCTGGACCGCGCGGAAATTTCGGGATTACGCCCGTTGGTCACACCGCGCAAAATGTCCGAAGCAATCAACAGTGCCAAAGGCAAAGCCGGGGCAAAGCGTATGATTTGGGCGCGCCGCGCGGCCGTATACGAAGAGAATATAAACTCGGGCGATCCGATGAAACTGGCCGAAGTTGTGCGCGACCTTCAACGTCGCTCGGCCGCGGATACCATGACATTTTCGGGGCGCCAGCTTTATATGAGGGCGCTTGAACGCATGGCGCAAGAATTTGCGATTCTGCATAAATTGGAAGTTGATATGGCGGCCGAGAAAATCGAAGAAATACTTGGCGTGCCGAAAGAAATCGACCTTAACGCCGTCGACGAAGACGAAGAATTCGAAGAAGAAGAAGCGGAAGAGACATGAGAAAAATAACTTTGCTCTTTGCTCTTTGCTCTTTGCTCTTTGTTGCCGGATGCGGTGTGAAATCCGACCTTGATCATCCGAACGGCAAAAACTTTCCAAGAAATTACCCGGTGTATTAATTTAGGTAGTAAGTAAGATAATGTAATATACGTTGTCCAATATATTGGGCAACAGTGTATCGGTTACATACCGTTTACCATATTTACTACTTACTACTTCCTACTTATTAATTACTGTCCCAATCCCGCCGGGCTGAAGCGCCCTATATTATTAAGCAATTCTTCAAACACGTTCAATTGAATTTCTGCGGGGATTGGCGTGGCGCCGGCGGCAATTCGCACATCCGGCAAATCTTTGTCTTTCAATATTTTGGTCTTAACAACATTATTGCCGCTTACCCATACCAGCAAAACTGTTCTGTCGCTGTACGTCAATGGGAACGGCCCGTGATAGTTTTCATCCGCGCCGTAATAAATCCACACAGGCTGGCCGTATACGGTTTTTGCCATGGGGGTTCCGAATTTTTCTTCCAAATCCACGGTCGTTTTTACCGTTGATATTTGCGCGTCCGCATCTTCGGGGAAAATATATCCCCGATGCTTTGTCTGAAAAGTGCAAGCACCCAATATGCAAGTAGTAAGTAGTAAGTAGTAAGTAGTAAGTAACTTTTTCATATCCGGTATTCTATATTTTATTTTGCATTTTCGCTAGTAATAAATATGACCCTACCCCTGCAGCGACTTTGCCGTTTTGCGAAGCAACGCGAACGACGCGATATGCTTTTTCAATTCGCGGCGGTATTCGTTGTCGGATGCGGCGCGTTCGACCAATCGTGCGAATCGGGTCGGATTCATGGCGCGCGCCACGTTGAACCGGCCTTCGGTATTCAAGAATTTTTCCAATGCTTCTATTTCGGGGTTTTCGC
>WRIM01000034.1 GCA_009782725.1 Alphaproteobacteria bacterium
GAATACTGTCTTCGTCGACAATCACGGTTTTGCCGGATTTTATGCGAACTTTTTCAAGGGCGGCGGCCACATCACGCTGACCAAACATGCGTTCGTCGAAAATCGGCTGGACGCTTCTGACAACGCATAATTGGTTTGCAATGATTTCCGAATTGCAAATCGCAATTATCGGCATATCCGGCCGGCGGCACGATATTTCACGCGTTTTGTTCCCGTCGCGGTCGAATATTACGATTGCGGTCGCTTTGTTTAAATACGCCATGCTGACCACGCTGCGCGACCAATCGTTTTCGGGGCTGCGGTCTACCCTTGCCCATTCTTGGCTGTTCTCTATTCCGTCTTTGTCCGCGGCGTAAAGTATTTTCGCCATTGTTTGGACGGCTTCTAACGGATGCTCTCCAATTGTTGTTTCTTCGGACAACATTGTGGAATCAGAGCGCAGGTAAGACGTAGTCGCCACGTCGGATATTTCTGCGCGAAGCGGGAATTCCGAATGAACCATGCTGCTTAGCATTTGCGTCGCAATAATCACGGGGCGATTTTTGCGCCGGCACATGCGGGTTAAATTCCGTTGAATCGCGGGGATTTGCTCATAAGGCATCTCTACCGCCAAATCTCCGCGGGCGACCATTGCGACGTCCGCGACGTTTAGAATTTCTTCGGCGCGCTCTACCGCTTGGGGTCGTTCGATTTTCACGATGATTTTAATCGGCGCAGCGGTGCGTTCGGTTATAAAGTCGCGCACTTCGGATATATCTTCGGGCTTTTGCACGAATGAAATTGCGACATAATCCGGCTTTTTGGTAAGGGCGTATTCCAAATCCGCGCGGTCTTTGGGGGTCAAAACGCTTGTCTCGATTTCCGTATCCGGAAGATTAAACCCACGCCTTGACCATATTTCATCGCCGCGGACGACGCGCGTTGTGATGCTTATCTTTTTTCCGGTTTTCTTTTTCTCGACCACTTCCAACTCTATTTTCCCGTCGTTCAGCAAAACGCGGTCGCGCACATCCAAAGCGGTCAAAACGTCGATATCCGGCAATTGCACTCTTCCCCCGTTGCCGGGTTTCGGGTCGTTGTCCAGCACGAATTCTTGGCCTATGGTCAATGGATAATGGTCTTCGGTTTCAAAATTGCCGATTCTGTGCTTTGGCCCCTGTAAATCCGCGATAATTGCGACCGGAATCCCCAATTCTTTCGAGATTTTCCGGATTTTATCAAAGCGCGCGCCTTGGACGTCGCCCGTATCATGGCTGAAATTCAAGCGGCACACGTTAACACCCGCCGCAATCATAGATTTCAGCGTTTCATAGCCTTCGGATGCCGGCCCGATGCTTGCCGTTATTTTTGTCATTTTTGGCATTTTATAATTCCATTTTTCTTGATTTTATTAATTTCAATGGTAACATACCGGAATCTAAAAAACAATAGAAGAAAGGGAAGATCATGAAACAAGCAAATCACGGCGCGATTGATAACAAACAATTGCTTACCATTATTGAACGCGTTGAAAAACTGAACGAAGAAACCGCCGCAATAGCAGCCGACATCAAAGAAGTCTATACCGAAGCCAAATCGGCCGGGTACGACCCGAAATATATCCGCCAGATGATACGCCTGCGCAAGCTTGACCCAGATGAATTGGATGAATCCGACGAATTGATTAAAATGTATCGCAGCGCGCTTGGGCTTTGAAAAAATTTACCCGTAATATCGAAGATTTTACATGCCTGAATTGCGGGCGGGCCGTTGCCGGCAACGGATATACCAATCATTGCCCCGAATGTTTGTACTCGCGCCATGTGGATATAAATCCGGGCGACCGGGCGTCAAGTTGCGGTGGCGCAATGCGCCCGATTGGGGTTGAGACCACAGGCGGCACAAACATAATCATCCATAAATGTGAAAAATGCGGACATGTTATGCGCATTCGCGCAAATGATAATGATAATATGATTGCCATTATAAAACTTTCCGCCGATAATGATTTTGTGTTTGGGAAAAAGTGATTAACACTTGCGAAGCCCCGTTTTAGGGTCTATCCATACTTGCTCGGCCGCAAGGTTCATCATGGGAAGGTCGCTTTTGCTGTCCGAATAGGCGCGAACGACGACGTATTTATTTTTCCCAAAAATCGCGCGCAATATTTTTACTTTGTTTTCTCCATAGGCAAAAAATTTGAATTTCCATGGGCGGGTTAATTCCACATCCGAACATATTATGTAATCGAATCCCATGTCTTCGACCAACGGCAAAAGAAGGTACGCCGGGCTTGCCGAAATCATAATTACTGTGTTGCCCGCCGCGCTTTCCGCCGCGACGCGTTCCGCCGCCCAGCCGAATCGGCTTTGCTTATATTCCGCGATAAATCTTGGCGCGAATTTTTTAACCATATCGTGCGTCAAATACATGCGAAGCATCTGCCGCCAGATTAAATCGAATTTGGTAAGGCATTTTATGCAAAATATCTTCTTTGCAATAAACGTAAAAAATTGCAAAACAAATGCAGACGCGACAATGGGCGAAAACAACCACGGCCGCATCGAATGCGCGAAACAATATTTAAAGAATCCGATATTCGCATCCCCCGCAGACAGCGTGCCGTCGAAATCGAAAAGAACAAGTGATTGCTGATTTGTTTTTTTCATATAGTTTCCTTTTACACATAATAACATAAAAACCAAATCGCCGCAAAGCGGCGATAAAAAAATCAAATATTTCTAATTCGTTAGGCCGGCTTGCGGGTGACGTCGGGGGCGTAGTGTATTAAACATACATGAGCCCCCGACGACGCCCGCAATGCGGTTTCGGACGAGGTAATTAGTTCTTTTTTCTGACGCGTTCCATTAACGTAAATACCGCCGGGGTCAGAAAGAACGTCCAGAATAACGATGCCAAAATTCCGCCGATAATAACCGCGCCCATGGAGACTTTGACCCCGTCGGCCGCCCATAATTGCGGAACCAATCCTGCGACAACCGCGATCGTCGCCATTAACAGCATGCGTTTTTTATCAACAAACTGCTCCCAAAGGGCTTTGGTTGCGGGGACGCCTTTTCGCATTTCTTCCAATGTAGGCTCAAGTATAAGTATGTTCGTACTTACCGAGAGTCCCACAAGCATAATCACGGAAAGCATCGCCGCGATATTTATATTCGCGCCGACCAAGAACATTAATATGAATACTCCGACAAAGCTGGTAAGTATCGATGTCGCTATGGTAAACGGATGAACCAAAGAATTCAATATAGCGGCCAACACCATGAACGTTAAAATCGTCGCAAGTAGAAATGCGCGGCCCATTTCGGAACTTGATTCCGCCTGAATCTCGGACATGCCGCCGAATGCGGCGCGGTATCCGGATGCGAATTCTATTTTGGACAATTCGGCTTCTATTTTTTTCTGAACCGGGCCGATTGTGGATTTGCCCAAAACTATGTTTATTTCCGTGATTCTTTCTTTATCCACGCGCCGAATGTCCGACGTGCCCATTCCTGATTCTATTTTGCCAATCTCGCCCAATGCGACCAATCCTTTGGGCGTTGCGACAAAGATGCTTTCGAACATATCCCCGGTTTTATACGCTTTGTCGAATTCTATCATAATCGGATATTCTTGGCCCTCTTCTTTGTACTTGTACGAATCGTTTCCGAAAAGCGCCGTGCGAAGCGCGGTTCCCGCCGTTTGATTATTCACGCCCCAGAATTTCATATTTTCCGGGGTGGGCACGAATTTGAATTCCATGCCTGGTCGCGGCGCAGAATTCATCGCCGATTGGATTTCCGGAATATTATTCAATACTTCGATTATTGTGTCCGCGTATTCCAAACGCTTTGCATCATCCGCGCCGTATACGTTCAACACCATGTCGGCGTTGGATGCGCCCGACATTGCTTGACCTGCGCGAATTGTGACTTCGATTCCGGGAATGTCGGATACGGCGGGAAGTATTTTCCGCGCGATGACTTTGTCGGAATCGTGTCGACCCGAACGCGGGACAAGACCGATTTTCATATTGATGTTTTGCAACCCGCGCTCTCCAATTTTTGCGGATACATATTCTATGTCGGAGAACCCTGAAAGACGCGATTCTATTTCTTTCACTACCTCTTCGGATTTTGCAAAAGTACTGTTCGAGGGCCCACGCACGGTCATCGTGATTTCGTTCATGTCCGTCGACGGGGCGAATTCATTTCCAACCCACCGCATCGGTATCACGGATATAACCAAAGCCAACGCCGCAACGCCGACCGCGCGCCACGGATGATTTATCTGCCAATCGAAGAAAGGCCGAAACCAAGCAAGCGGTTCGCGTTTTGCGGCTTTCTGTTTGCTATCCGTTTTTTTGGTTTTTAAATCTTGCGGCTTTTTCTTTTTTAATATTTTCGCAATCATCATCGGCGTCAAAGTGAACGAGAATATAGAAGACAACACCGTAAGGTATACGACGCTTAGCCCGAATTGCTGCATAAACTGGCCGGCGATTCCGCCCATGAACGCAAGCGGCAAGAACACGACGGCGTGCGTCAACACGGTTGCGAATATTCGAACCGCAACTTTTTTGGTTCCGATTACCGCGGCGTCTTCGGGGGAATACCCCTCTTCTATCAGGCCCAACGCCGATTCGATAAGTATTATCGCGTCGGTAATCAAAGTACCCAACGCCGTCGCCATGGCAAGCAATGTCATCGCGTTAATACTGAACCCGGACGCGTCCATGAAATAAAATCCCGCGACCAACGATGCCGGAATCATAATGCCGGCGATTATCGTCGTGCGCCAATTGCGCGTGAATACAAGAAGAACGATAACGGTCAAAAACAACCCAAGAATAATATCGCGCACGGTTCCGTCCGTTTCATGCTGCACCGCTATGGAAGAATCCGAAATAATCTGCATGACGGGCGCCGCCATATTTTGCCCCGCAAAGTATTCGGACATGGCCCCTTGGAACCTGTCCATATTTTTTCGCAAATCGCGGGATATTTTGATCGCGTTTCCGTCATTGGCCTTTACAACCGATAATATCAAAACGTCTTCGCCGTTAAAGCGCGCGCCGGTCTCGATGTCAAGCGCTCCGTCGGTCACGGTCGCAACATCGCGCAGTTTGAACAAAGCGCCTTCGGTCGTCGAAATCTGTAAATTTTTTATATCGTCGACATTGCTAAACTCGCCGACAAATCTTACCGCGTTGGAACTGACCCCTGATTCCAATCTTCCGCCCGGAACATTCAAATTGCTTGCGCCTAATGCGCCGACTATGTCGAATACCGTGGCGCCCCGCGCAGCAAGCAGCTCTGGATTCATAGACACGCGCACGGCGCGGTTAATACCGCCGAATACCGACACGCTTGCCACCCCGGGAAGAGAGGTAATTTGTTGGGACAAAACATCGCTTACAAAACGTTCGGTCACCTTGGCGTCGCCGCCGGATATCACGATATCAATGACGGATTCTTGAAGCGGGTCAAGCTTTTCGACAACCGGCTTTCTCATCGCTTCGGGAAATTCGTTGGCAAGCGCGTCAAGCTTTGCCTTTACCTCGGCCGATTTGTCGTTCACATTCACGCCCAAATTAAATTCGGCCATGACATGCGCCCCGTTTTCAAATGCCTGGGACGAGATTTTTTTAATCCCCGCGATTTCCGATATCGCGTCTTCGGTACGTTTTATAACTTGGGATTCGATTTCGGACGGCGACGCGCCGGGATAAACAAACATCGCCGTCACAAACGGAAAGTCCACGGATGGACGCGATTCTACATTCATCTTTGGGAACGATACGATACCCAGCACCACAAAGAATAAAACGAACATTACGGTGGTTACGGGATTTTTAACAAAAAACTTAATCATGGCTTGCCTCGCTTTGCTTCGCAGATACTAGATACTAGATAGTAGATATTAGATAGTAAATATGACTGTCTATTATAGTAGACAACTTATAAATCAATTGTCCATTCTAATGGACAATCTTATATCTATTATCTACTATCTAGTATCTAGTATCTATTATCTATTCTCACTTTCATTCCATCTTCAACATTGGTTAATATTATTATATCGCCGTCGGCAACGCCCGATATAACGGCGGTGTCGGAATCGGTTGCGATAATGCTGACCGGCGTCGCGCGCGCGACTCCTTGGGCCGAAATCATCACATTATTATCCGAAGTTATCGCGGATATCGGCACGAATACGCCCGTGTGTTGAATTTCTACGAACATGCTTCCGTCGGGGCTGCTTGTCCGGACAACAAACATCCCGGTGTCCAGGTCGATTTTATTAGACACGGAAATGATGCGGCCGGTTTCGCTTATCTGTTGCGCGAGTTTAAATTTCTTGGCGCGCGGCCCGGAAACGTACGCCTTGCCGTTTTTGACGACAATCGGTGCGAACGACGCGCCCGATTTTA
>WRIM01000035.1 GCA_009782725.1 Alphaproteobacteria bacterium
CATGCTTGTCATTGCCAAGCGCATCAAGCCCCCGAATCGCGGCCAATACCGCCGGATAGAAAATCATATTTAGCCCCAGCGAAAAATTGCCCGCGTACATCAATTTGATATTATTTTTCTTTACAATATCGCGTACGGAATCAATTGAATCATACCAACCGGTTGTGCCCGTTATCACATCGCGGGCGGCATATTTGGACAGGTTTTCCAAAAATGCGGCCGCGTTTGTAAAATCGAATATAACGGCGTCCGAGGATTCCGGTCGCGCAAGTTCGACTGACAAATCTGTGCCGTCTTTGATATCGAATTGTCCCGTTAATTTAAATCGACCGTTTGACTCTTCGATTTGTTTTTTTATGATTTTCGCCATTTTGCCGGCCGCGCCCACCAAGAATATCGGAATTGTTTTTGACATATTTTCCTCTTTTTTTGGATTTTAACCGATACAGAGCATTTGTCCAACATATTTATAATTCATTTGCGGCGGCGGTTTTTTTTGGTAAGATATTTCCAACACATTTATTTTTAAACGGAGTTTTAAATGAAACGCAGAATAGTTATTACCGGCATGGGGATCGTTTCCCCGGTTGGTACCGGCATACAATATGCTTGGGAAAATTTATTGGCGGGGAAATCTGGAATTCGAAAACTGGACGGCGAAGAATTTTCCGATTTGCCTTGTCATATTGGCGGATTGCCCGTGACTGGCACCGGGCCGGGCGAATATAATCCGGATGCGGTCGTAGATACAAAAGAACAACGCCGCATGGATAAATTTATAACATACGCCATGGTCGCCGCGGACGAGGCTTTGCGCGACGCAGGCCTGTCAGCGAATCCGGATAATGCCGAACGCATCGGCGTTAATATCGGTTCCGGCATCGGCGGCGTTGACGCCATTTATGACGCGGCGATTGATTTGAAAGAATTCGGCCCGCGCAAGATTAGCCCTTTCTTTATACCAAAGGCCATAATAAACATGGCGGCGGGATACGTGTCGATTAAATACGGATTCAAAGGGCCGAACATGTCTGTTGTCACGGCGTGCGCGACCGGAACGCATGCAATCGGCGAATCGGCGCGCATTATTCAACACGGGGACGCGGACATCATGATTTGCGGCGGAAGCGAAGCAGGGATATGCAGAATCGCCGTTGCGGGGTTCTGTGCTATACGCGCGCTGTCCACAAGAAATGACGAACCGGCGCGGGCGTCGCGGCCTTGGGATAAAAACCGCGACGGATTTGTAATGGGCGACGGCGCGGGAATTTTGGTATTGGAAGAATACGAACATGCAAAGGCGCGCGGCGCAAAAATTTACGCCGAAGTCGCGGGTTACGGCATGTCCGGCGACGCGCATCATATCACGGCGCCCGCGCCAAACGGCGAAGGCGGATACCGCGCGATGAAGGCTGCATTAAATGACGCGGGGTTAAAACCCGGCGACGTCGATTATATCAATGCGCATGGAACTTCGACGACGCTTGGCGATGTTGGCGAATTCGAAGCGGTGAAAAATCTTTTTGCCGACGCGCCCGTATCCATGTCGTCCACAAAATCCATGACCGGGCATTTGTTGGGCGCGGCCGGCGCGGCCGAGGCTATATTCTGCGCATTATCGATTCGTGATCAAATCGTTCCGCCGACAATTAATATTGACGAGCCTGAAGAAATAACGACCGGATTCGATTTGGTTCCGCATGCCGCGAAAAAGCGCGTCGTCAATGTCACGCTTTCCAATTCATTTGGATTCGGCGGCACGAACGCCACGGTTATATTGAAAAAGGTGGATTAGTTGCGAATCGTTATGAAAAAAAAATCCGCCAAAAAACAGTCTTCGAAATTCAAGATTTCGTCATGGCTTTCTTTGAAAAAACATCGGCGCGAAGTTTTGATTATCTCGGCTTTCGCTTTGTTTTCCATGCTGTTTTTAATTTGGTTCATCGGAATTCATTCGACTGTGCGATATATCACCACGTTCGAGATAACCGCGGGAGAAAGCGTGTCTGGGATTGCAAATCGCTTGAAATCCGAAAACCTTATCAGCGATGATATCGCATTCAAAGCATTGGTGAATGCCGGCGGGGGAAGGGTGATGACGGGCGTGTACGATATACCCGCGCGGGCAAGCATCGCGCATGTTGCGCGAATGATGACGCGCGGCGAAGTCGCGTCGACTATGATAATGATTCCCGAAGGATTTACGGTTAAGCAAATTATTTTGGCGCTTGACGCGAATCCGGATTTGCGAGGCGTCGCGTGCGAAGGAAATTGTTATACGGACGGCGAATTATTTCCGGATACTTACAAAGTTGCCAAAGGAACGAATCGCTCGGCTGTAATGCAATTGATGCGCAAAAAAATGCAAGAGATTGAAAATAATTGGATTGCATCCGGGAAAATCGCGCCGCGTCCGCTTAAAACTTGGAACGAAGTTGTGACTCTTGCGTCGATCGTGCAAAAAGAAACCCCGCGCGTTGTCGAAATGCCCATGGTCGCAAGCGTATTCATAAACCGCCTTCACAAAGGAATGCGGCTTCAAGCCGATCCGACGGTCGTATACTCTGTTACGGATAAATTGGGTCATATGCAGGGCAAACCTTTGCTGACCACGCATTTGCAAACGGACAGTCCGTTTAACACTTATACTCGCGCGGGGCTTCCCCCGCATCCGATTGCGAATGTGGGAAAAGAAGCGATTCGTGCGGTGTTAAAACCGGCGGATACGAATTATTATTACTTTGTCGCCGACGGCACAGGCGGACATATATTTTCAAGAACATATGACGAGCATCGCGTAAACCACGCAAATTGGCGCGAAATCAGAAAAACGCGTCAGTAAAAAAATTTACAACTTTTGCTTTTTTTGCTTGATTTTAGTTTTTTTTAAGACAATAATCTTAATCGAAACACTAAAAAGGGAGTTTTCATGAAAAAAAATATTCTATTAATGTCCGTCATGGGCGCCTTGTTCTTGGCTGGCACGGCAAGTGCCGCGCAACACACAGTGCAAAGCGGCGAATGGCTTTCCAAAATCGCGGCGAAATATAAAGTCACGGTTGCGCAGATTGCCGACTGGAATCCGCAGATTAAAGATGTAAACTTGATCTATCCGGGTCAAATCATCGCCATCGGCGAAGTTGATGAAAGCTTGGTTGCAGCGGCCCGCGCTCGCGGTGAATCCGTAAAACCATACGAAACAAAAGTTGAAGAGAAAAAAGCAGCCGTTAAAGAAGCAGAACCGAAAAAAGCATGCGCCGCGTGTGACAATGTCATCAACGGCAATCCGATGTACCGCCCGGGCGAAGGCCGTTTCTACAGCGTGACCACGCTTGGCACCGATACGAAATTCGAAGATTGGGGTCTTAACGAACAATTCGGCTTTGGCATCACGAATCGTTTGTCGGTTTTCCTTTCCACGGATTTGACCACTCATAAATTCGAAAGCGACTTTACGAAATGGGATAACCTTGGGCTTGGCCTTTCCTTCCGCTATCTTGACATGAAACATTGGAAAGCGGATGCGTACGGTTCTTTGACCGCGATTCGCACGACGATGGATTGGTGGGATTCCGATACCAATTTCTATAACTGGCGCGCGGGAACCAAAATCGGTTACACGACATGCGAATGGACCGTCAACGGTTTGTTTGAATACGACTATTTCAACTCTGGCGCGTTCAACTGGAACGAAGTCGGATATCGCACATATCGCGCTGGCGTCGAAGGACAATATGTCTTTAACGCAGACTGGAACATCGTTGCGCGTGCGACATACGAAATGCCGGAATATGTCGACAACTTCTTCACAGGTCGCTTGGGTGTGAACTATAACTTCTCGCCGAAAGCATATTTGGGCGCGTATGTGTTCCAAACTTTGACCGACGGCGAATTGGCCGACGACACCGGATTGGCGTTGCAGTTCGGAATCGACTTCTAAAGTTTAAAATTTTAGAAATAAAACACGGGGCGTTTGCTCCGTGTTTTTATTTATGAAAACCTTCCTAGTGACATCTTTGTTGGGTTGGGTATAGAATAATCTCAAACCCAAAAAGGAGGGAATTTATGAATACAAAAAAAATCATCTTATCAACCGTGTTGGGCGTCGCAGTTATCGGCGTCACCGCCGCAGAAGCAAATTACAGCACTCCGGATAAATACGGCGTCGTGACATCTGTCTTTAACCCAGCCTATCGTCCGTTGGAAAATGATTGGGCGATTCAATCCGGATTCGCATTCCGCACAGGCGCGAACGAAGGCGGCAACAATATGACGGATTTCAGATCGGGCGATGTCATCGTGGATAACTTCAAAGGCGCGTACGGTATTATGGACAATCTTTACGTGTCCGTGATGTTTATAACGACGACGTATATTTCAACACCGGCACAGCCGCCTTTATGTACGGCGCGTTTGCAAATCCCGAAGTCGGAATCAACTGGCAGGTATTTCGTCCGTCGAAATCCTTTGCGCTTGACTTGATTGCAAAGTATGGAATCGCGTGGACAAAAGAAGCCGCGACCGATACGCGTCTTGGCAACAATAACGTCCAAGCCGGATTTCGCATGTACGGCGACGAAGGCCGTTTCCAATGGGCCGTCCAAGCACTTGGCCAATGGGTTCTTATGGAAGACGGATTCGACGACATGTGGAACATTTTGGCGCGCGCCGAAGTTGAATTCGAAATCGTTGAAAAAGTCGGCTTGAACCTGTCCGGAAATTACAACTTCATCAACTTGTCCGAAGATAACGGCGCGCCGGTCATATACGATCGCAGCGCAGCGCTTGGCGTTGTAATCGACGTTCAACCGGGCGTGGCCGCGATACAGCCGTACATGGCGTATCACTTCCAAACCGCGAACGGCGATGATTCGACCACGTTGAACAATAACTTTTGGCAGTTTGGCGTCAAATTCGGCGTTCAATTTTAAAAAATCAATTTCTATGGACGCCTGAGCGCGTTTGCCGACCCTCATGTATGTTCAATACACGTCGGGTCGGCAAACCCACACATTCGCCTCATATAAATTGATTTTTGCAATTTTCAAAGGTAACTTTAGAACAAAAAACCCGCGCATCCGCGCGGGTTTTTTCAATGTTCAAAGTTCAAAGTGCAATGTTCAATGAATGTCAAAACCGCGAAGCGGTTTTTTTAATTATTAATTGTCGCGCATTTTGCGCGACGCTATAATTGAACATTGCACTTTGAACTTTGAAAATTAAGAAAATAATCCTTGTGTTTTGTTTATCTATTTACTAGAATTTGTCTTAATAGGTATGAAACCTATACTCCTATAACTAAAACAAAAAGGAAAAGAGAATGAAGAAAATCGCATTAACATCAATGATTGCGCTGGGCGTTGTCGCTTCCGCACACGCTGGTGCTATCAATGACAATCCGTTGTATATGCCGACCGCCGGCACGTTCTATAGCGTGTCCGCGATCGAAACAGACACCGCGTTCGAAGGCATGGGCATCGGCACTGCGTTCGGATACGGCGTCACAGACCAATTGTCTGTCGAAGTCAACACATCCGTCGCGTTGTATGACGACTTTAACGAAGCTTCTTGGGCGAACATCGGCCTTGGCGCCGCTTATCGCGCTTTGTCCGTGGACAACTGGAGATTGGATGTCTTGGGCGCATTGAACATCATGGGCGACAACTGGTATGACAAAGACTACAACCTGTACACATGGTCTGCCGGCGTGCGTGGCGGTTACGTTGCGAACGATTGGACATTGGCCGGTTCCGTGGTTTATAACTATACCAACACCGAAATGTTCAACTGGGGCGACAAAGGGTTCAAACACTTTGACCTTGGGCTTGCCGGTCAATACCTGATCGACAACAACTGGAACGTTGTTGCTGGCTTGAATTATATTCTTCCGACAGAATCCGGTATCGACGACGAATTGTTTGCCAAAGTCGGTGTGAACTATAACTTTACCGACGATATGTATCTTGGCGTTTATGTCACACGTGAATTGATCGTGGACAACGACGACAAAGAATGGGGACTTGGCGTGAAATTCGGCGCTCAGTTCTAAAATTTTCTTTGAAAATTTTAAAACGAAAAACCCGCGCAGTCGCGCGGGTTTTTCTAATGTTCAAAGTGCAAAGTTCAAAGTTCAATGTTGGAATTTTCTTTATTTGAACTTTGAACTTTGCACTTTGAACTTTCTTATGCATTTTTTCTTGACAACGCATATGTTGAACGTTATACTTCTGGGGCTTTGTGCGATGCTGGCGCAGAGTAAAAATCACGGAAACCCGCGAATTTCAGCGGTTTATAATCCCTGCCAGGGGCAGACGGAAATAAACCGAAGGGGAACTTTCGTATCAAAAAAGCAACGATAAAACAAAGAGTTTTTTAATGCCAACTGTAAACCAACTGATTCGGA
>WRIM01000036.1 GCA_009782725.1 Alphaproteobacteria bacterium
TTTTTTTTTTTCTTTTTTTTTTTTTTTGTAATGCTGTTGTTTTTTTTTTGGAATGTTTTGTGGGGGGGGGGGGGGGGTAACCCGCGATTAGAGCATTGGGCGCAAGCCCGCTGTCACTTTGCCTTTGCTGCCCCTGTCCCTTTGCGCGTGAAATTTTAATAAAAATAGTAAAAAGAGTCCATTTCTGGTATAATTAAAGATAAAAACAGATAAAAAAAAGGAAAATATTCGAAATGTTCAAACCCGCCGGATTATGCGCGCGAATCCCGTCATTGGTCGGGCTTTTCTGTGCCGCCCTGTTGGTTTTTGCTTTCCTGACCCCGTCCATTGCCATAGAACTTCGAACTTCCATGGGGGATTTAATCACCCTGAACGAGGTCAAGCAAACTTCGCCTTCATTGGCGGTTAATTACGGGGGCAAGACTTATTACGCGCCGATGACCACCGACCATTTCGGCCATATTCGAATTCGGTACAACGATTTGGTCTATTCGGTGGGCGCCTGTGATTTCCAGGTTTTGGAATATTTGTATTTCGACGGCGCGTCTGTGATTAATACCGGCATAGACCCTTTGGGCGACATCAAAATCGAAACAGAATTCCAAGGAACAAACATCGCAAATTCTACGATCGCGCTTTTCGGATCGCGGTATAATCACACGTCGAATTCTCCGCCGGGATTGGTATTTTGGCTAAGACCCAATTCGACGGCTTTCACGTTGGATTATGGATCAAATCGTCAGGCCGGCCCCGCGGTCGATACGAATTGGCATACTTTGACGGTTAACAATAATGTTTGGACATTGGACGGGGTGGCGCGAACGGCGCCGACAACAGGCGGCATAACTTCGCCTTATACAATCTATTTGGGAAACATTAATGCAAGCAATCAATTCGCAACGGACAGGTATTTCACAGGAAGAGTAAAATATTTCAGAATATATAAAAGCGGCGTAATGGTAAGAAACTTTATCCCAAGCCGCCGCGCATCTGACGGAGTATGCGGAGTATGGGATTCGGTCACGAATACATTTTTTGAAAACATAGGCCCCGGCAACGTATCCTGCGGCGCCTCAAGCGGCAGTTGTTTGTGAGCGGAACTCTACCCGCCGCATACTTTGCAAGGAATCCCGCCCCTGCGTTGGGCGTCCGTGTGGTCTATCCTTATACAATTCTTAGTGCATTTATGCGCATGCTCGCAGCCGGGGCTGTGATATTTATAGCTTTTGACATTGAACATGACATCGCGGGCAAATGCGTTCGCGCTAAAACTTAAAAAAAGCATCAAAACAAGAAGAAATCTTTTCATTTGTAACTCTTTGCCCATGATTATAACAAGCGATTTTGATAAATCCAGAAAAAACGCGCCATTTCTGACGCGTTTGTAAAACCTGGCTCGGGCAGCTGGACTCGAACCAGCGACATACGGATTAACAGTCCGTTGTTCTACCGACTGAACTATGCCCGAATAGCTTGCGCATATTATATTAGATTTTCGCTCTATGCAAGCATTTTTTAAAAATCATCCGGCACGTCTTCCATATCCGGGCCCGCCGGTGCAGCGTCGGGCGTTGGCATCGCGGCCAAAGGCGCCTTGGCATACGCCGGCGCGGGGGCCGAATTGCCAAATCCGTCGCCGCCGCGGGATTCGAATTCATCAAGGTCTTCGAACAAACTGTATTCTCCGCTGAATTTCGTGTGGATAGTATCCGGTTTGCCATGACGGTTTTTGCCGATAATCAATTCTGCCTTGCCCCTTGCGGCGTCCAAGCGTTTGCGCCAATTTTCTTGTTTGTTCTGGACAAAGCGTTCGGCATGGTCGGCCGTGGATTCGCCGGGGTCTCGACCCGTTAAATAATATTCTTCACGGTACGTGAACATCACGATGTCCGCGTCTTGTTCAATCGATCCGGATTCACGAAGGTCGGACAAAAGGGGGCGTTTATCATCGCGGCTTTCCACGCTGCGCGACAATTGCGAAAGCGCGATCACCGGCACATCCAATTCTTTGGCCAGCATTTTCAGCCCGCGCGTAATTTCCGATAATTCGTTTACCCGGTTGTCATTCTTGCGCCCGCCGGGCGACGTCATAAGCTGTAAATAGTCGATTACGATAAGCGATATCCCGCCATGCTTACGCGCAAGGCGCCGCGCGCGGGTTCGCATCATAGACACACTCATCCCCGGGGTATCGTCAAAGAACAACGGCACGCGGGACAGCGCGTCCGAATATTGCGACATGCGAAGGAAATCTTCATCGGAAATCGTACCGTGACGCATGCTGCTTGTCGAGATTTTGGTCTGGGACGACAACACGCGCGCCGCCAATTGCGACGCCGACATTTCAAGCGAAAAGAAAACAATCGCGCCTTTGTATTTCGGATTCGCCCGACCGGCCATAATCGCGTTCGCGGCATTAAATGCGATGTTCATCGCCACCGTCGTTTTTCCCATTGCGGGTCGTCCGGCGATGATAATTAAATCTGATTTATGCAAACCGCTTATTGATTTATCCAAATCGCGGAGTCCGGTCGTAAGACCCGAAAGCTTGCCGTCGGCTTTGTATGCTATCTCGGCCTCTTCAAGCGCACTGCGCAGTGCGGCGCCGATTTCAAGCGGGCCGCGGTCGATTTCGCTGTTCTCGGACAATTTATAAAGTTTCTGTTCCGCCAATTCTATTTGGGTTTGAACGGGTTTGTCCAGGTCTTCGACATACGCCGAATCGGTGATTTCTGTGCCCAGGTTAATAAGCTCGCGCCGCATGGCGTTTTCATAAATTATGCGGCCGTATTGTTCGACATTTACGACGGTTGCGCCCGCCCCCGCCAATTGCGTCAAATAATCCACGCCGCCGACGGATTCAAGAGCACCCTGTTGTTCCAGATAATTTTTAATCGTGATTACATCGACTGGAAAGCCTGCGGCGAATTGCCGCTCTATAAGTCTGTAAATCTCTTTGTGCGCGGGGTGGGTAAAATGATCGGGCTTTAAAAATTCCGACACGCGTTCCAACGCGCGATTGTTCATAAGTATGGCGGCAAGCACCGCTTGTTCCGCCTCTAAATTGCTTGGCAATGTTTTCGGAGTAAAGTTTATCGGGTTCGCTTCCATAGCGAAAAGTTTACATTAAAAAAATGGGAATGCAAGGCTAGCCTTCTAATTTTATTTCCCGGTCGAAGATGAACATCAAATCGCGGGCGATTGTCGCGGCCGCGGTGGCAAGCGCAGGATCGGATTCGGTTAGTTCCAACGCCGCGCGCGTTGCAAGTTTGAATAAATCCCGATGCTCGCGGTAGTCCACAAAATGATAAGGAATCCAGCCGGATTGTTTCGTACCCAACATCTCGCCCGCGCCGCGCATCATTAAATCTTGCTCTGCAATTAAAAATCCGTCATCGGTTTCTACCAAAACGCCAAGACGTTTCATTCCGCTTTCGGTCAGATTGTCGCCGTGTAACAGCACGCAAAACGACTGCGCGCTTCCACGGCCAACGCGGCCGCGTAATTGGTGAAGCGCGGAGAGTCCGAATTTTTCCGCATTCTCGATTACCATGATTGTCGCTGACGGCACATCGATTCCGACCTCTATCACGCTGGTCGCAACCAACAATTTGGTCTTGCCATTTGCGTCGGCGAAATCGGCCATTGCTGCGTCGCGCATCTTTTTATCCATTTGACCATGGACAAGTCCGATCACGCCGGCATCAAAATATTTCTTTAACCATTCATAACGGGATTCCGCCGCGGCAAAATCCATGTCTTCGGATTCGGTTACAAGCGGACATACCCAAAATACTTTCGCGCCCGCATCAATCTGCGAGGCAATTCGCGCGGTTAACGCGCGGATGCGTTCGTTCGCCAAAGTGCTTGTCCGGATCGGCATGCGGCCAACCGGCTTTTCAGCGATTATGGTTATATCCATATCGCCGTAAATCGTCATGGACAGCGTTCTTGGAATCGGCGTCGCGGAAAGCGCCAATAAATCCGGGTTATCGCCTTTGCCCGTCAGCGCCGCACGCTGAGCCACGCCGAAACGGTGTTGCTCGTCGATGATAACCAATCCCAAATCTTTGTATTGGACGGCTTCTTGGAAAAGCGCATGAGTGCCGATTACAATCTGCGTGCGCCCGGAACGAATGGATGTTAATTTTTCTTTCTGCGCAGCACCTTTGTCCCGGCCGGTAAGGATATCGCAAACTATGCCAATGGAATCGCAAATCGGTTTTATTTTCGCAAAGTGTTGTTGCGCCAAAGTATCCGTCGGCGCCATAAATGCCGTTTGAATTTTGCATTCCGCGGCGTTCAAAGCGGCCGCCAATGCAACGATTGTTTTGCCCGATCCTACGTCTCCTTGGATCAATCGCATCATGGGTTCAGGCCGCGCCATATCATTTTCGATATCGGTAATCGCGGCATTTTGCGCGGCGGTTAATTTAAAGGGCAATGATGCATACAATTTTTCACGATGCCGCCCGTCGCCAGACACGCTGCGCCCGGCAATTCCACGCTTGCGACGTTGGCGCGTGCATGCGATCGCAATTTGATGCGCGAATAATTCCGCATAGGCAAGACGCATAATGTTTTTATTCGCGGGCGCCAAATCGTCA
The DNA here is from genome assembly GCA_009782725.1 of Alphaproteobacteria bacterium. Classification (GTDB taxonomy): domain Bacteria; phylum Pseudomonadota; class Alphaproteobacteria; order Rs-D84; family Rs-D84; genus WRCC01. The sequence goes on from WRIM01000036.1 coordinate 4,608, forward strand.
TTCGATGTAGGATAATGAATGCTGCGCAACGCATCAAAAAATTCCCTGTTCGGCGCATCGATATTTATGTCTGACAATTTTGCAAAAATTCCGTCGCGCACATTCGCCATAAGGCGTTGGGTCACCCCTTCGGACGTTGGATAAATCGCCTGAAATTCCGGAATTTTGGCGCGGTTTTCGGGTTTCTCGATAAAATCCGGATGATTTATTGTGGCGCCGCCGCGGCCCTGTTCTAATCTGCCACTGACAATCCGCCATTCTCCGATTGGCAATTTTTCAAGCCAAGCATCCAAAAAACTTGACCCGAAAAATTGAAGCATTAATTCCGCGCCCAATTTGTCCCGCGTTACTACTTGCGTTGGCGCGCGGCGACCGCTTCGAAATGTTCCGCCACGTTTATGTGAAATAATTTGTACGGGAATCGTTAAAATCTCGCCGGATTTCGCGGTCAAGATACTTTCCGAAATCTCGCGCGGGCGAACATAACGCGGAATATGAAGCAAGAAATCCAAAACACGCCGGCCGCCCAATAATTCGGAAAGCCTCAGCGCCAACACGGGCCCGACGCCTTTGATAAATTGTAAATCTGTATTTAAAAAGTCGTGCAGCGCGCCATTCATACTTTGATTATAAAATGCCCGGCGGCAAATAACAATAAAAGAATTCCTTATGACCGATAATCAACCATTCTTAAAGGGCTTTCGTATTTTGCGTATTCCGATTGTGGATGAAAAAGGGGCAAGCGCTTGGCCCCAGGTTTTCCCAATTGAAAAGATAGACGATTTGCGTATGACGGTCGGGCCCCGGCATTTCTCGTCTCAGATGATGTTGGAATTTATATCTGAAGAGCGCGCCCGGCTTGACCCCGCCGCAATTATTTTTTACGACGGGGAATTCAACCCGCGCACTGCCCGGATTGAATGTTCCGTCACCCCGGCCTTTGAACATTCTATAACCGGCGTCGCATGCTATTGGGATCCTTCCAGCGCAAAGGACGGCGCGGACGGTTCCGTATGCGCGATTGTCTTTCGTGATGATAAAAACAGGCGCGCTTTTATTCATGATATAAAATACCTTGCCACCGGGGACGAAGACCTTCACCCTTTTGCAACGCAATGCGGGCGGGTTTTGGATTTCCTAACCCGTCACGACCAAAAGCATTTGGCAATCGAAGTCAACGGCATCGGAAACGCATTGCCCGAAATTCTGCGGGGGCTTGCCATTGGGCGCGGCCGCGGAATCGTGATTCAAAAAATAGTAAACCGCGAGAATAAAGAGCGAAGAATTCTTGACGCCATAGAACCCCTTCTTTCCACCGGACGCCTTTACGCGCATGAAAAGTTAAAGCGAACCAAATTGATTACCGAAATGGAAGAATGGATGCCGCATGCGGGCGCCAATCACGACGACGGATTAGACGCGGTTGCGGGCGCGCTTCGCCTTACACCCATTACAGTGCGGCCGCGGGGACAAATGTTATTGCCATTACGGGCGGGAACGGATTTTAAAGTTTAATCAATACCTCTTGACAAACGCATAATTATTGATATTATTTTTACAATCTTTAAGGAAACATTATGGATACGTCATGGCAACCATTACTTCAAACAAAATTACCCCCCCCCCCCCCCCTTTCCCAAATTAAAAAAAAACCGCAAACCCTTGGCCGCACGCCCCAATCCTCTCGCCCC
>WRIM01000037.1 GCA_009782725.1 Alphaproteobacteria bacterium
CATCATTTTTTCATTTTATAGTAGAATCTTTTTAAGAGAGAAAAATGTTCGGAAAACTCCATAAAATCTTTGTTGTTTGCGGCTTTTTATTCGCCTTTGGCGCGGCCGCGCATGCGGCGCCCGCAGGGTCAAGCGAGTTTCAAATGGCGGCGCAATTGCTGACCGCGGCGCGCGCCGGCAATACGGTCGGGGTCGCGGCGTTGGTGAACGCGGGCGCGAATGTGAATTTTATCGACAATACCGGCCTTTCCGTCGTGTGCACCGCGATTATGAACAATGATATGCGCGCCGCCCAAATACTTCAGGTTCACGGCGCCGACGCATCCAAATGCGACCAACAGATACGACAATTCAACCAACGATTGCCGAAAGAGGAATCCGGGGGAATGTTCTCGGGGCTCTCCACGACGCAGAGAATTGCATTGACGGTCGCAGGGGCGGCCGTTGTTGTTGGAGGCGTCGTGCTTATTGCCAACTGGCTGGGCAGTCCGCGCAACAGGAACAACGTTGTAAACGGCGGCGGAAATCGTCCGTGCGTCGGGCCGGGATGCGACAATGGCGGCGGCGGTAATAACAATATAGTGTCGACTTGGCCTGCGAACGGCTTGCCCCGCGGGCCCGCGGAATTGGCGACAGATTTTAATTATCAAGCTGCGCTGGACTTTTTCGGCTCTCCCGATATTACGGGCATTCGCGCACTGGATTTTGCTTATTTCAATACCGCGACGAATGTGTCCGGCGGCGTGGGAGTTCAAAACTATTTGCTGATGATGCATGGATATTCGCCGCTTGCGCGCGGATATAACGGAATGCGCACAATACGCCGCAACGACGGCACTCCGTTGGTTCTTTCCGGATTGACGAATGCGGCGACCGGCGATGTGCCGGGCGGCGGGCGGCCCGTGTTAACCGCGCTTATTACCGCGAACGGCGTCAATGCATCGGGAAGCTCTGCCGATGTGTGGCAGACTTGGGCGGTGTGTTCCGCGACGAACTCTGCTGGGTGTTCCGCCGTGGATACAAGCGCCGCGACGATTTCAAGAAAATATTACAATAACAAAGTAACCGGCACGTTTGTCAGTTCTTTGGGGGATTTGACGGTGACCGAAGACCCTTCGTTCGACCTTTCCGGCAATGGCACGGTATTTAATTCCGGCGCATCAACGGAAGAATCAATGTGGGCGAAAATTATTGCCGGCGGATATGCGGACGGACGCGCGTTGGGTGACTTTCTTGGCTTTATGCCGAACGGGCAATTATTAATATTCCGGACGGGCGGCGGATTGGATAATACATCCGCCCCGATAGACGTTCACAATTGGCGCGCGATGCTTATGGCGGCATCGTTACAGGAAACAATCGGGGGATTACAGGTTAATGTTGTCGATACTATTGCGAATGCGTCGATTATGCCTTCGATGCGTCTTCGCGGTGCCGCGACTTTGTCGGATATCGCCGCATTGGCAAGCGCGCCGGGCCTTACATCCGCGCAGATGCGCACGATTTATGCCAATTTTGTTAACTTTTATTATCAGAATCCCGCAACGGATACCGGGGCGGTGGGTTATACTTCGCCCGGCGTTTATGCGGATATTTTGCTGAACGGCACCGGGCCGGGGCGGTCTTTTTCTTCAATGCTGATTTTCGGAACCGGGGAATATCAAATCGGATTGGGGCCGGGGCAATCGTTGGCCGTGCAAGAGGCTACGTTTGAAAATTACGCGCCGCTTATTTATGAAAACCTGAACCAATTGTTTATGTCGGTGGTCGCGGTGCAACTTACCAACGGCACGGCAAGCACTACGTCCGTATCGGATTGGGACAGCGCGAATTTCGGCACAAGCGCTTCGGGCCCGGGGCAATACGGACTGTCCGCGTGGTCGGACGGAACGAACACTTACGGCGCGCGCGCATGCGGCGTTGCGACGCGCGGCACATCCGCCGTAGATCCATGGTGCTTTGCGGCGGCGGGCGCGACATCGGGCCAAGCGGTTGCGGCAATGGCCGGCGCGGTCGGCGTTTTGAACGGTGCTTTCGCGTTTATGAATATTACAAATCAACAGATATTTACTTTGCTTGCATTGACGGCGGACGGATACATGTTGGGGACAAGTCCGTCGGGCGCGGGTTGGACTCCGGCCCAATTGACCGGGTATTTGCAAGAAATGTACGTGCTTCCGAACGAATATCAATTGCGCGTCGACGGCGGCGAGAATTATCTTGATGTGTTCGCCGAAGTATTCGGATACGGCCTTATCAACCTTGACCGCGCGACGCGCGCAGGCACGCGCGTGCATTATTTTACAAATACGGGGCGCATTGTGACGGGAAGCGGGAACGCGTATTGGCGCACATCTTCGGTCAGCTCGAACATTGCGGCCAAGACCGCGTTAAGTCTTGGTGGCGCATTCGGCGCGCGCGCCGCGTCGCTTAGCATTCCCGTGTACGACATAATTGAATCGATCGACGGGTCGATATCGATGCCGCGCGTCTTTGCAAATTCCTTTTCATTGACCGGAGACCGTCGCCGCCACATGTCCGCAAATCTTTTAGGCGATTTTAAAATCGATAATAATAACGACACAAAATTGACAAGCGATAATTCTCCGATTTCTGTAAACATGTCTTTGCGCGATAACGCAATCGACGACGGATACGGAAACATAGACAAGCTTTCGTTCGGATACAAATCTGGCGGCTGGAATTTCGGCGCAAAGTACGAACGCAACATGGGAGAGCGCAATATAATGCGTGGCGACGCGTCTAATCCTTTGCTGTCGCTTGCATCTTATGCAATGTCGTCGGACGTTAAATACGGCGCCGGCGCGTGGTCGTTCGGATTCCGCGGGTTTAGCGGCGCGATAACGGAAGAGGGGCTTCTTGAAAATGACCCCGCATTATCGGGGAATTACAATCCCATGCGATTGGGAAGCGTGTATGGAGGCGAAGCATCGGTCGAATATAATGCGGGCATATTCGAAATTGCAAGCGCGGTCGGAAATATGCATGAGACGGATACCATGCTGGGCAGTTATTCCGACGGCTTGATGAATTTGGGCGGGGGCAATACGATGTATATCGATAATGTTGTGACGGTGCGCGCCAACGATAAATTGAAATTCAACGCGCGGTATACTCATGCGCGCACAGATACGAATATAATGAATGATACCGTCATATTGGGGCTTAGCGATTTGCGGTCGGACGCCATGTCGGTTGGAATGGAATTCGGCGGATGGTCTTTCAACGTCGCGCGACCGTTGGCGGTGACGCGCGGCCACATGCAATACGCGACCGCAAATTATGAATTGGCGGACAGCGATAACGGATACGATTTAATCGCGGATCCGCGCATAGAAAACTTTGACCTTGCGCCGTCGTCGCGCGAAACGCGCCTGTCGGCCGCTTATCGCGCGCGTCTTGGAGAATTCACAACGGGCGCGGTCGGATTTATATACCGCGACAGCCCGGATCACACCCGCGCATTCGGCAATGAGTCGATTTTAATGCTGAAACTGAATCATCGCATTGGGATTTGACAATATGATTTTTCCTGTCTCATTGGTGAGGGTTTTTCCTGCCCCCGGAACGGGGGCGGGATAGATTGATCGGCGGCTTTGCCGCCGTCAGCAATCTTGGGTGGGGGTGGTGGGGGAAATATTATGGAACATCCGAAAAATATCGTACGCGCGAAAGAATTGCGCAGAAATATGCCCGAAGCAGAACGAATACTTTGGAGCAGAATCCAAAAAAATAAATTAGGTTTTCAGTTTCGGCGTCAACATCCCATAGGAAAATATTATGCTGACTTTGTATGCATAGAAAAGCGATTGGTTATAGAATTGGACGGGCATCAGCATGGGAATGACGATGCGATGAAATACGATAACGAAAGAACGGACTTTATTAAAAGCCAAGGGTGGCAAGTTATAAGAATCCCGAATGGGCATATAAAGAACAAATTGAATGAAATATTGTATTCGTTGCAGTTGGTTTTGAATGGTATGGATGATGCAAAAGACTTGTTTTGGGAAAAGTATGATTGATGCCCACACCCCCACCCAAGAACCGCCAAGGCAACAAGTTGCCGGCGGTTCTATCCCGCCCCCTTCGCGGCTTTGCCGCGTGGGGGCAGGAAAGCCCCCACCAATGGGGCAGGAAAAGCACGGTAAAACAAATCAAACAAATCAAACAAAAAACCGCGGGCGTTGCCCGCGGTTTTGTTTTTTTGATACGCTTAATTCAATAACATGCTTTATTGAACTTTCGCATCGCATACGCATACGTTGTTTCCTTGGACTTGTCCTTTTACGCCTGTAAAGCAATCATGTCTGAATACCGTTGTACAGTCGCAGGCAGACGCATCGCTTACGCGGAAGTTGCAGTTATAGAAACCGTCGCGTACATTGCGGAATTGGATGACATCTTTGGCGCGGCAATTCTTTTCCGCCGCTTGGGTGCACCATTCGCTTCTCCGCTTGCATTGGCTCCATTTTCCGTCTTCGCATATCCGTGTGTTCGTGCCCATACAGCCGTCTGAATTTCCCGCACCTTCTGGGTGACACGGCGTGCCGGTTTTATTATCTTCTTGCGGCCATGTCGGAGGAGTCACTCCGCCCGGAAGTTTACATGCGCCCCAACGTTGGTTTTCGCACTTTCTTGATTGTCCGGCCGGGCATCCCGTAAAGTCCATCATGCCGTTTGTGCATGGCTCGGTCGCCTCGAGACATTCTGTCCAAATGTTCCCGATGCAGCGTTTGCTTTTTCCGCCGCCGCAACCAATGCTGACGATTGAGCCGTCGCACGGGTCACCCGGATTGTTGCCGGCGCTTGGCGTCGGGGTTACCGGATTCGGCTTTGGCGCAGGCGTGACCGGTTTCGCCGCCGGAGTTACCGTCAACGGGCCGCGCTTTACAAAGCAATTGTTTTGAGTGGTCATATAGAAATGGAACTCGCCATGCGTCTGCAGATTTTGTTTCGCGGTCGCACAGCTTAGGCTGCCGCCCGATTGCGTGCCGGTGCACTGGGTCCAGTTTTCAAATCTTCCCTTGTTCGTTGTGATACCGCCAGCATAAGGTGCAGAGGTCGGATATCCCATGAGCGTGCAAAATTCTGCCGGAGATTCTATAGTGGCATCTTCAACCGTAATTTTAAATGCGGACGATTCGTCACAGTTTTCGAATATGAACAAATAATCTTGACCGTTCGCGTCGGTTGCGGACACGCCCAAGAATCCGCTTTCAAGATATCTTGGCGCGCCGTATGTCGCAATGCTGAGATTTCTTTCCGAGAATTCTTTTTGCCAATCCATTGTTTCCGGGCATTTGCCTTCTTTCAAAGAAACCCATATTTCGGATTGTTCTTCCAATTGGCGGCGTCTTTCGCGCGACTGTGCAAGAATTTTTTCTTGGGCTTGGCGTGAAATCTCGTCTTGCGTTTCTTTTATCTTTAATTCGGTTTTTGCGATTTCGTCGTTAAGGCTGCTTATTTTCGCGGCGCGTTCAATCGCATATATGGATGCGCCGGTGCCGACGACCAAAAGCGCGCCCGCGCCCCACTTCAAACGGGTCAGCTCGGTTTTACACTGATTGTGCTTTGCGGCCGCAGCGTCGCGTTTTTCGCGCGCATTTTTTAATGCGCGGCTTTCTGTTTGCTCGCCCCGGTCACGATCACGATTACGAGCATACTCGTTATCGCCGGGCGCCGCCATTGCGGTCAGCGGAATCAGCGCGGCCATTAAGATTGCAAGTTTTTTCATTTTGTTATTCCTTTTTTTTTATTTAGAATTTTATTGAAGGTTTCTCAGCTGTTCATTTTTTGCATCAAGCGTTTTGGATTTTTCCGACGCTTTGTTATGCAAGATAATGGCAGCGGTTCCGCCTACGGCCGTCATTCCTCCGCCGATCCATGCCGCGGTCTTCCAATTCTTTTTGGTTTTCTCGCAGTCTTTGGTTTTGGTTTCAAATTCGGCGGTCTCCCGGTTCAAATCTGAAAGCGTTTCCCGTTCCGTTGCGGCAATCGCGCCCGAACTTACAGTCGCAATCATCGCGCCGATTAATAGAAGTTTTATTTTCATGGTTTGTTTTCCCCCAGTTTTTGTTTAAATACGCATAATGTTTGTTATGTTAACTTATTGCGGTTAACGTTGCTTATATCATATCATATTTTCCCTGTATAAAAAAGAAAAAAACCATTTTGTCCAAAAATTTTTTGCTAACAAATCCCCCCCCCCCCGGTTTCTTCGGGTTTTTTTATCAAAAATTACACAAAACACAAATATAACCAA
>WRIM01000038.1 GCA_009782725.1 Alphaproteobacteria bacterium
TGGGAAGAGGGGGGGGGGGGGGGGGATAATATGGGCTTGTTTACGAATCGTATATGTCAACAGGATCAAGGAAAATAAAATGAGATTTAATGGAACGTTTGCAAAATATGCCGCGATGATTTTACTTTATATGGGTTATGGTTTCGGGTCGAAAGCATTGGCCCAAGAAAATGCTGCGCCGATTGATTCGACGACAACAAAAAATATTAATAAAAACGCGTTTAGTTGGAATGCTTCTGCGGATTTGATTACTTATGCAGAATCGACAAATGCGTTTGGAAATGCGAATAAAGAATGGACGCCGGTTTTGGGATTGGTTCCGGATTTGAATATATCTGCAAATTTTGGCGGCAAGGGGCGCATATTTGGTCAGACAAATTATTTCATCCAAAATTGGGACACCCCGGAAAAATTCGTAATCATACCGTTCAGCATGTCCGTCGGAGCCGAGCTAAAAACCCGCGCGGGCGAATTGGGCGTACGCGTCGGGCATATCACGCCGCATGGCGGATTTTGTTTGGAAGCAGGCTGGGACGATATTACATCGGCGACGGCGTCATTTTATTCTGCGGTGTATCTTAATACAGTCGGCAATTTTCCAAAAATGGCCGCGCTTTCATTGAAAAATAAATTTGCCACTTTTGTGTTGTCTTATGTAGAGTTTGATAATGATAATCCGGGATTTAATTTTAACCAAACGAATCCGGGCGTTGCCGGTGCGATTGTAAAGTCTTTTAAAAATGGCTTAAAGGTCAAGCTCAGCGGCGCGTCGATTTATCCGACCGCAGGCGGGCACAAGAATGTCGGAAATCTTCATATGACTTATAACCCGAAAAATGGAAAATGGGAATTTTTGGGCAATGTCGTGGGCGCCAATCTTGGAACCAAAAATACGGCCAAACCGAAATTGGGCATCGCCGCGGGCCAAAGATATAATATCAAAGAAAAAGGCATAACGCTGCAATTGACCGAAATCTGGCAGCGCGACGGAGTATGGTACTGCGGCTTGACCGCGGGGTTAAAGAACGGGTTGAATGTCAGCATCGGCGCGGCCGGTAATGACCCGCGCGCACAGTTTCAAACAGAAGGTGGCGCCAAGAATTCTTTCATAATGTTTGGCTTGGGACACTTTGGCGTGTTTCAATTGGTAAAGTAATTATTTCGCACGAACCGCGTTGATAAATGCATCGAATACTTTTTGGCCGCCCGGGGCGGGGCCGTTGTCAGAAATCATTCTTTCCGGATGCCATTGAACGCCCAATACAAAATTGCTCCAAGGCTTTTTGGGTTCGATTGCTTCGATAATTCCGTCCGCAGATTTTGCCGTAACTTTGAATTCCGGGCCCGGGCCCGGTATAATCGCCGCATTGTGAGAAGTGTTTACGCGAATCTTATCCTTGCCTGCAATTTTATGCATCAACGTTCCGCGAGTAATCGTTATATCATGTCCCGCGCCGTTTATATCTTTATGATTAATTTTGTTGTTAACATTTATATGGTCAAGAAATTTCCCGCCAAGCATTATGCCAAGCTCTTGATGTCCCGCACAGATGCCCAACAATGGAAGACGGCGCGAATACGAATAATCAATCATGGCGCGGTATGCGTTGGCGCGCTTTAAATCATCCCATTTGGGCGAATATTCAAATTCGTTTTTCATATACATGTGAAGGTCGTTGAACGACCCTCCGGGAAGCAAGATTCCGGACGGCTTCCAAAAGTCCATTTGCTCGTAAATCTTGTCATACGATATGAATACGGGGCAAAGTCCGGCGGCGATTAAAGGCGCGATATACGGGTCTTCGATTGCGTATGTGCGGGGTTTCGCATCCGCGCGGGCAAGAAGCACGGCGACAATCGGCGCATCGTCCGCGCAATTTATTACGGTTATTTTTGGAAATTTATCGGGCGTTGTTTTCTTTTCCACCGCATCATAAGAAACAATATGATTTTTTATTTTGCCCGAATCGTCTGCGCGCAAACGCAAATGCTCGCCACCCCCGCACGCGGCAAGAAATAGAATTGTCAAAAATAATGGAATTATTTTGTTCATGATTCCGCGACCTCTGCAAAGCGCGGGACACGTTCGCCATTGTGAACAACGGTTTCATCCCACATGAGAATAGGGCGAACCCAAATTGTATCGGCATGCCCATTGTCGCAAGAATTTTCCGCATCGATTGATTGGTATATCACAACGTCTTCCAGTGTTTCGGAATGCTTGCCCGTTGCAATCACGCGATATACATGACCTTTGAAGTGCCGATAAATTCCGCCGATTTTTGGCATATTGGACCCTGTTCCTACGATTTACATGCAAACGACGGCAGGGAAATTAAAGCAAGAACAAGGGTTTTCGCGCAGGATGTATAAGAATACATGCAAGCGGAAATCCGCAGTTATTGATTTAATTTATCGCCGCCGCTTTGCGGTGAATATTAAAAACATCATCTATGAATAAAAACTCGCTCGACGTATATTATACGCCTTCGCTCGTTTTTATCCATATCTAATATTTTTACTATTCATCGTTTCGCATGTAAAACCTTAGGATGAGGCCACCTCCCCCATATTTTTTAATATATTCTCGTTGTCAAAATTGATTCCCGCGTGGATTTTCGCACCACCTTTTGTCCCCAAACGTGCGGCAATAAGTACCCGTTCTGCATAATCTTTGCCGCTGAAAATCGGGATAATTTCAATGTCGCCTGCCCCGCCCGTATATATTGCCGCGATTATCGTCGATGTTGCGGCCGCGTCCGTTATGCAATAAAAATATCCGCGCGGCGTTACGCGCTTTAAACAGGCGCGCGTCCATTCGCCCAAATTTACATTATGATGAACATTTGCCCCCGCACGCGCGGTTCCTTGGAAATAAGGCGGATTTGTGATGACCGCATCAAACGTTCGCGGCGTTCTCCATTTTAAAATATCCCCATGAATCAATTCGATGTTGCGGCCGTTTAATTCGGCATTCGTCGCGCATTCGTCCAACAAATCTTGCGATATGTCGATGCCAGTTGCCCGAACATTCGGCATTCGGCTTAGCAATGCCAAAGCCGCCCCGCCCGTGCCGATTCCAACGTCAAGTACGGTTTTTGGCGAACCATGCACCAATGCGGCCAAAAAAATCGCATCCGCCGTCACGTTGTATTTTCCGCGAAGCATCTTGACCCGCCCGCCAAGCACGGTAAAAATCTCTTGTTTTTGTTTCATCTGGCTATATAATAATGTATCAAAATGAAAAGGCAATAATTATGTTCGATTCCTCTATGGTGGTGAGTAGCGCGATAAGCAGTTTTAATAATGCGGCTCTTGTCTCGCCCGATTTTTTCTGGGCTGCGATTTTATGCATTCCGATTTTTATCGCGGCATGGATTTTTGCAAAACCCGTCGCGGATAAATTTAAATTTCAGAATTTCGACGCATGCCTTGTCTCCGCGGGCGCATTTGCAATATGGATAATGGCGCGCGAAAATTTCGCGGTGCTGCGGGTCAGCTTTTCATGGACCGGGGTGATAATCGCTGCATGTCTTGTCATATGCATGGCGATGCTGTCTCGGCGGTATTATGACGGAGGTTGGCGCGTTTCGAAATATATCAAGAACATCAAATATAAATCGCGGACGGACTTCGCATTGCCGGCCGTGGTTGCCGTGATTGCGTTCGCATGCGCGTTGCCGAATTGGAAGGCGGGATTGATGCACTTTGCGGCGGTTGTTATCGGAATTATAATTGGATACTGGCGCAGTCGCAAAAATAAGCAAACGATCGATCCGACGCTGCCCATATCGATTGTCGCGTTTTTGGTTGCGTTCATGCTGATTTCCCAGCCGGAGTTTTTCCGATTCGGTCAAATGGGTAATTTGACCTTTGTTCATATATTATTTTTATCCGTTGCCGCGACCCTGCTTGCCATGTATTTCGCAACAAAGTTTGTGCGGCCCGCCGGGTGGTTGAAAAAGTCATGGTATAAAAAATTCAAACTGCTTGGGCGCTTGGGCATTTTGTTTCTTTTTATATTATTCGACATTACGGAATCAGAGCTGATTTTCATCGCGCTTGCCCTTGCGGGATTTATATATTTCGCCGTCGCGGTGCGGCATACACAAAAATCCGATGCGGAAAAAATCAGCGACGCGCGCCGCCACATTTGGTACTTCTCGCTTTGTTTAATCGGGGTTTTGACCGCTATGCCGTTGCTTACCGTCATGGGTATAATTTTATACAAAACCGATACGCGAAAGTTGCCGGCCGACGCTTTGAAATCATTGTTATAATTCGTTATCTTTATTGAATGCATATTTATGCACCGTTCATCTATAATCCGGCAAAAGGGTTTAGCATGAACATACATCCATCCGCGATAGTCCACAAAGATGCCAAGCTTGGCGTGGACGTCAGAATCGGGCCGCATTGCATTGTCGGCGCGCACGTGACTCTCGGCGACCGTGTTGAATTAATTTCGCATGTCGTTATCGACGGGCGTACGGTTATCGGCGACGATACGGTTATTTATCCTTTTGCGGCGGTGGGCCTTCTTTCTCAAGATTTAAAGTGGCAGGACGAGACAGCAATGACGGGATTAAAAATAGGCAAGCGCAATAAAATCCGCGAATACGTGACGATAAGCTCTGGCACCCCCGCGGCGCCGAACGGCACGGAAATCGGCGATGATTGTCAGATTATGATAAACGCGCACATCGGGCACGATTGCAAAGTTGGAAACGGCGTCGTGCTATCCAATATCGTGCAATTGGGCGGACATGTAGAGGTTGAAGATTTTGTGATTGTATCCGCGGGCTCTATGGTGCATCAATTCTGCCGCATTGGGCGCAACGCGTTCATCGGCGCCATGACCGGCATCGGAATCGACGTGCCCCCCTATGCCATATTCGAAGGGCGCCCCGGCGTATACCGCACGATCAACAAAACCGGATTGCTGCGCCATGGGTTTACGAACGAAGACCTTCACGCGATTCACAAAGTATATTCCGCCGTATACGGCGGCGAAGCCGGCGACATGGGCGACAAATTGAAAAAAGTTCGGCGCGAAGTAAGTGGCAACAAATACGCTATGGATGCATTGGACTTTATCGAAAAACGTTCGGCGCGCGGGGTGAACACAACTCGGGTGACCGGCGCATAGAGTAATTAGTAAATAGTAATTAGTAATCAGTCAGATTGTTATTGTTAGAAACATATGTTTTAAATCTGAAACAAATTAACTAATTACTAATTACTGATTACTGATTACTAAAAATGAAACGAAAATTAAAAATCTTTATCATTGCGGGCGAGGTTTCGGGCGATGCGCTTGGCGGGAAAATTATGCATTCGATTGGCGCCCGCGCGGAATTTTCGGGCATCGGCGGCGCCGTCATGAAAACGGCTGGATTAAAATCGCTGTTCTCCATTTCCGATTTGGCCGTTATGGGATTTTTGGAAGTGTTGGCAAATGCGCGGACGTTATCGCGGCGCATAAATGAAACCGCAGATGAGATTATAAAAACAAACCCGGATATAGTTCTTACAATCGACAGCCCCGGCTTTGCGAAGCGTGTTGTTGAAAAGGTCAGAAAGAATGTTGGCGCCAGCGCCCCGAAATTCTATCATGTCGTCGCGCCCCAAGTTTGGGCATGGGGGGCCGGGCGCGCGAAAAAATACGCAAAGATTTTTGATAAACTTTATTGCTTTTTTGATTTCGAAGTACCCTATTTCACCAAATACGGATTGAATACAATCGCGGTCGGACATCCGATTGCGGACGGGCTTTGCCCGTCGGCAAAACTAACAACTAACAACGAACAACTAACAACTAAAAACATTGCATTAATTCCCGGTTCGCGCATATCCGAAGTAAAAAAATTACTGCCATTAATGAAATGCGCGGCGGAACAAATTTGCCATAAAAATCCGGGTGTTTGGTGGAACTTTTATATTCCTGTGACAGAAACCACGGAAAAATATATTCGAGAAATAACGGCGGATTATTGTTTCAAGCCAGAAATCGTGCCATACGCCGCGCGGTATGAAACATACGATAAAACAGATATCGCAATCGTCGCAAGCGGCACGGCATCCGCCGAACTGGCAATCATGCATGTGCCCGCAATCGTTGTTTATAAGATGAATCCGGTTACAGAATTTTTGGCGCGTATCGCGCTTAAAACCAAATGGGTTTCATTGGTAAATATACTATTAAAGAAAACAGTTTATCCGGAATTATTGGGGCATTTCGCCACGCCTGAAAACATATTATGCGAA
>WRIM01000039.1 GCA_009782725.1 Alphaproteobacteria bacterium
GATGTCGTGCGCAGAAACATAGTCAGCCGGCGCATATGTCACAACGAAGTCGAAGAGTGCGTGGGCGACGCGCTCAAAGGCGCCCCTGCAAAAACTTTGTCGACCATTATTTTAAAATCCGGCGAATTCGGCAGAGAAGAAGTCGGCAACGTATATACCGCCGGCTATGTTACCGAAAGATTCTATTACGGTCCGAATGGCGAGGACGGCGGGGACATAATATATCAAAAATCAATCTTTGACGGGTCTACGGTAATTCACAGCGCAAGCGGCATAGACCTTATCTGCAAGCCAAGTCCAACTATCGACCAATGCCGCATAGCGGAAAGAATATGGGGCAATTGCAACCTGACGGCGTATGACCCGAATGCAAAAATCCTTACCTCTAGCGTTCGTCAAAAATCATTGCTTGCATGGTTGGCCGAAAATACGGGCGGCCAATTATCATGCGACGGCGGAGATTGTACGACCGGTTACAGTCGCACGGCGGCCGGGTGCAAACCCAATACCGAAATAACATGCGACGGCGAATGGTGCAAAGGCAATATGTTCGCGGTCATCGGCACGGAAGGCACTTGCGATGCCGGCAACTGGACGAACTGTTGCGAAAGCGGCATAAAAGATTCCTTTGGAAACTGCTGTGTGTCCAGAAGACAGCAAGTACCGGTAGACGTCACAGTCAACGTTGCATCCGGCGGCGGAACATTCAGATTCGACGGCGGGTCAAGCACGGGGACTTCATTCATCTGCGCGCCGCAATCGCAAAATGCACAATACATCGCAAAATATAACACCGTCAAAGGCCCGGAATACTTGTTCTGTCTTGGGACATTTACTTATGATTCGACTGCCAAAGGAACGCCGTTCAATGGGCGCTGCAGTGGCAAATTCTTTATAGTAAATGCAAAAACCGGATTGTATTCGATGCCTATGGGCGGCTATTCCGGAAGCGCGAACGGATTGAAATTCCAGACGTACCACTATGGCACGGATCGTCAAGAATGCCCGTTCTCGTTCAATTATAACGGCGGCAATCCGCCGCAGTGGGCATTTGGCCCGGGCTGGAACGCAAGTTGCAAGCTGCCCGACCCGAACACCATAAACAAACTTGGCAATCCGGCCGGAACCCCGCGCGTCTTTATCGGCGACCCGCAGTAAAAGAACTAATCCATATCGGGAATTTTCTTTATAACATCGTTGACCAGTTTTAATTCTTCATCAGAAAAATTGTCCAGAACCCAATCGCGCGGCGGAATTGGCGAATCAAAATCACGCGGGTGGCCGACGCCTATTCTTATTCTTTGATATTCTGGGCCGATCGCGGCATCGATGCTTTTAATTCCGTTATGACCCGCAGACCCGCCGCCAACTTTGGTTCGAACATCGCCCAGCTTTATATCCATATCGTCATGAATCACGATTACGTTTTCCAATGGTATTTTATAAAATGTCATCAAGCTTTGCACCGCGCCCCCGGAAAGATTCATAAAGGTTTGGGGCTTTGCAAAAATTATTTTGGATTGTTTTGAAATCAAAGAATTCTTTTCTTTTTTCCAATCCGCGTCACGGCCGGCCAAAGCATCCACCGCCATAAATCCAACGTTATGCCGATTGCGAGCATATGCCGCGCCCGGATTGCCAAGCCCCGCGATTAAGATTGGTTTAGTATCATCCATGTGACGATTATATCATAAAAAATGTTCAAAGTGCAAAGTTCAAAGTTCAATGTTGGAATTGTTTTTATTTGAACTTTGAACTTTGCACTTTGAACATTCACTTGCACTAACACTTGCACTTGCACTATACTGTGATTATGAAAAACAACCTTACACTTATTGACGGGAATTCTTTGCTGTTCCGCGCTTTTTACGGCGTGGGAAGCCACCTGACGCGCCGCGACGGCACGCCGGTGAACGCCGTTTATGGTTTTTGCAATATGGTGTTGCCATTGCTTGTGGACGCCGGCCCCGAAGACATCTTTATATGCGTGTTCGATGCTCATCGGCGAAATTGGCGCAACGATATCTATCCGCATTACAAGGCAAACCGCGGCGATACTCCGCCGGAATTGGTTGCTCAGTTTCAATTGACGCGCGACGCGGCCGCCGCATTCGGCATGCCTGTGTTGGTGATTGATGACGTCGAAGCAGACGACGTTATCGCAACATTGGCCAAACACGAATGCGCACTGAATCGCAAAACGCGGATTGTAACGGGCGACAAAGATTTGATGCAATTGGTATCGCATTGCGTGTTTCTTTACGACGGGATGAAGGAAAAAGAAATTCACGAACCAGAGGTCTTTGAAAAATTCGGCGTCAAACCGGATCAGGTTATCGACGCGCAAAGCTTAATAGGCGATGCCACTGACAATATCCCGGGCGTGCCGGGCATCGGCCCCAAAACCGCGGCCGAATTAATTAATCAATTCGGCTCTTTGGATAACATATATAAAAATATAGACGCCGTTTCCAAAGAAAGAATCAAAAACCTTTTGACCGAACACAAAGACATGGCGTACATGTCGCGCCAATTGGTCGCATTGAAAGACGATGTGAAATTGCCTAAATTTTCCGATGCTCCGTTTCATTTCGATGTCGCGCATGCTTTAGAGTTTGTGACGACCCAGGTTGAATCGACATCTCTTGCAAACAAAATCCGCAAGATGTTCGAAACGCATGAAATCGTGCCTGCAAAACAAGGCGAGAAAATCATAACCAAAACCATGCCGCATCATGAACGCAAAGGAAAACCATACAAGCTTATCGATTCCGAATCCGAATTGGACGCGTTTTTGGCGGGCGTCGAAGATATACTTGCGTTTGATACAGAAACGACCGGATTGAATCAAATGACCGCGCGGGTCGTTGGGATTTCGCTTGCCACCAAACCGGACTTTGGCGTGTATATTCCGATTCGGCATGCAACGAAAAGCCACGATTTATTTGGAGATGATAAATCAGCAATCAGCAATCAGCAATCAGCAATCTCGCTTGACGCAGTCAAGCGTAAGCTTTGGCCAGTATTTAAAAATCACCATGTTACGAAAATCGGGCACAACCTTAAATACGATTTGCATATCTTGGAAAACGAAGGCTGGAACACGGATGAAATCGCGCCGATCGACGATACCATGCTGTTGTCTTATGCGTTGTACGGCACCAATCATGGACACGGATTGGACGAGCTTGCAAAGTTGTATCTTGACCATGATAACATCCCGTTCGATTCGTTATTTCCACCGCGGACGCGCGACGCAGACAAAGATTTTTCGCACGTCGACCCGGAACGCGCGGCCGAATATTCGGCGGAAGATTCATACATATCCTTTGCGCTTTATAAATTATTTCGCGCGCAATTGGACGGCAAAGAACAGCTGAAAAAATTGTATGAAAATTGCGATCGGCCGTTGGTGCGGATTTTGATGCATATGGAGCGCGACGGAGTAATGGTCGATCAAAGCCGGCTTCATCATCTTTCCGGAATTTTTCATAAACAGTCGGACTCGTTGCAGCATGAGATTTGGAAATT
Organism: Alphaproteobacteria bacterium; assembly: GCA_009782725.1. Classification (GTDB taxonomy): domain Bacteria; phylum Pseudomonadota; class Alphaproteobacteria; order Rs-D84; family Rs-D84; genus WRCC01. The sequence goes on from WRIM01000039.1 coordinate 3,532, forward strand.
GGCCGGCCGAGAATTTAATATAGGAAGCCCGAAACAATTGGGAGAAATATTATTCGACCATTTGAAATTACCCGGCGGCGGCAAAAACAAATCTACCGATGTCGGCGTTTTAACCGAAATTGCGGACGCGCATCCGATAGTCCAAAAGATTCTTGAATGGCGCAGTTTGATGAAGTTAAGCGGCACATACACGGACGCATTGCCGCGTCAGATTGCCGCGGACGGACGCATTCATACAACGTATTTGCAGACAAGCACGAACACCGGGCGCCTTTCTTCGCGCGACCCGAATCTTCAAAATATTCCGATTAAGACCGAGCTTGGCGCCCAGATTCGCAAATGCTTTGTCGCCGCCCCAGGGCACATTTTGGTTTCCGCAGACTATTCCCAAATTCAATTGCGATTGTTGGCGCATGTTGCGGATGTCGCGGAATTAAAGCGCGCATTCTTGGCCGGCGAAGACATTCACGATGCGACCGCGCGTCACATATTTAAAATTCCGCACGGGCACCCCGTGCCGAAAGAACTTCGCGCGCGAGCAAAGACAACGAACTTTTCGATTATATATGGAGTATCTCCGTTCGGTCTTGCCGCGCAGTTGGATATCAGCCGCGATGAAGCAAAAAATATCATCGACGCGTATCTTAGCGGTTTTCCAGAAATCAAAGATTATATGGAGCGTACGAAAGAATTCGCAACGGCCCACGGATACGTTATGACGCCTTGGGGCCGACGCATCGAATTGCCGGATGTGCGGAATCCGCGCATGCGGGCGTATGCGCTTCGCGCCGCAATCAATGCCCCGATCCAGGGGTTCGAAGCCGACCTTATGCGATTTGCAATGGTTAAGATTTCGGAAAAAATAAATCGTGACGAGATAAAGATGATAATGCAAATCCACGATGAAATAGTATTCGAATGTGGGGAAGCACACGCCGAACACTTTGCAAAAATCATAAAACTCGACATGGAATCCGTTGCGAAATTGTCCGTGCCAATCGTCGCGGACACGAATATTTCAAAAGATTGGGAAAAATAAAATTATATTGCTGCGATTTTCACCGACCAGATTTTATCCGATTTAGAGTCACTGCGCGAATTAAGTATCACATGAGGCATTAACGGATTTCCAACCACAAACGCCGCGACGGAAACACGGCCGAATATCGTCATCGCTTTCCATGTCGAATTGCCTTGGTCTATGTCGTCGCAGACAAGTATATTCGGATACGGCATGAAAATCTTTTTTTCTTCTTGGGACTTTTTTGAAAAGCACACGTCGAACGCGTTATGATACGCGGTTGCGCCCGGATAATTTTCCGCGACGAATTTTTCCAAAATTTCGGCATCTGTCGAAGACTTTATCTTCGGATTTATTTTGGAAGACGGGGTGATAAAGTTTATGACTTTCCAGCCCAGCTTTAATTTACGCGCAAGACTAATCGCATTTTGCAAGATATGCTTTTTGCCTTCTAAATCGGGCGCGATGTTCAAACCCGCGTCCGACATTATGAACGGCTTTGCGCAACGCTTTTTAAACACGGCGGCATGCGAAAGATGACCGCCGCCCAACTTTTTATTCAATTGCAGAATAACGCGAAGAAAGTCGTCCGATTCCACGGTGCCTTTGCATATAATGGTGTCGCACATATCGAATTCCAGCTTCTGAAATTCGCCCAAAGGCATGTCGACTATCTTTTTTATATTAAAAACGCCGGCCAAATACAATTGCCACATTTTTATATAATTTTTTTGCGCGCCGACAATCAGCAAAGTTTTCATATCATTTCCCTTTTCGCCGATAATAACGAAATAAGCATGAATATGCAACTCAAAATGCGCCGACCAATGGGAATCTTTCCAAATTTTTAATCGACTTATTTATGATATAATACAAATAATATCAAAAAGGATTAAATATGAAGCCAAGAATCATTTATATGTTGGTCGCGCTTGCGGTGCTTGCCGGGTGCAAAGACCGGGATCAAGACCAAAAGCAAATGTACGACAACCGGGGCGCGCAAGCACAACGGACGACGGCCTCGGACGCGGAATATATGGAAGAATACCGCCGGGCGTTCTTTGACTTTGATTCGGCGGTAATCCGGGATGATGCGCGCGATACTCTGCGAGTCCAAGCGGACTATCTGAAAGAAAATCCAGATATCAAGGTGGTGGTCGAAGGCCACTGTGACGAACGCGGAACGCGGGAATACAATCTTGCGTTGGGATATCGCCGCGCGGATGCTTCGAAAAAAGTCATTGCCGGCGCAGGCGTTGACGCGGGGCGCATCAAAACCGTATCGTACGGCAAAGACCGCCCTTGGAAAACCGGCACGGGCGAAGAAGTTTGGCGATACAACCGAAATACTACAACGATAATTCAATAAAATAACCCCGGAATTCCGGGGTTTTTATTTATTTTAATTTTTTTGTAACTTTTATATATA
>WRIM01000040.1 GCA_009782725.1 Alphaproteobacteria bacterium
ACCCGATACTACGCCCGCGATAACGTTTACATCCGATCCGTCGGCGCTGGGCAACGGGATATTCACATTCGCGTTATTGCCGAACCAAGGGGTCGAATCTATTGTGAAACATGCGGCTGCGAACAATGATTCCCGCGTGCTGATTTTGGCGCCGGATACCAAAACGGGGTGGATGCTTGCCAATTCCGCGCTTGAATCTTCGGCGCTTCACGGCGTGCGCGTTGTCGGAATGTATTATTACCGCGAAGGCGACATGGGAAGCATGAAGGAAGTCGCAGAAAGGGGCAGCATGTTCGTGCCGCGCGAATCCGCGAATGTGCGGGCGAAAGAAATACTGTCCGACATATTGTTGACCCGCCAATTGTCCCCGAACGAAAGACTGTCCGTTAATAAACAACTTGAAGCGCTGAACAAATCCGACACGGTTGGGCGCCTTCCATATGATGCGGTCTTGTTCCTTGGGAATGCGAACGATTCCAAGGCTTTGGCGTCGTTCCTTCGCTATTTCGATGTGCCGACAAATACGGTTCGATTCTATGGCACCGCGATGTGGGATGCGAATTCCATGTTCTCGGACATGACCATGGCGGGGGCCCAATTTGCATCATTGCCCCAAATATCCCAAGATTTTGCGCGGGTTTATACGGACGTGCGCGGAATCGCGCCAAATCGGATGAGCTCTATGGGATACGACGCGGCGATGCTTTCTATCAACGCGCTTATGTCCGGGGAATCGTTGCCGGGATATTTGATGAACCGTTCTGGTTTTGCCGGAATAGACGGGCTTGTGCGGCTTAAGCCCAATGGCACAAACGAACGCGCGTTACAGATAATGCGCCTTGACGGAAGCGGCGCCCCAAGACTAGAAGTCGCCGCCGCGCGGAATTTCATGCGGCCGTTGTATCAAACGACGACGGTGGATAACCGGAAATCAAGCGAAATCGGGATAACATACGGAATCAACCCAATGGATTATATAAATCTTCCGCTGAGCGTGTCGGGCGCGTATTCATCCAAAACATTTACTCTTGCCCCGCGCTCTACCGCGGGACAGGCACCGGTGATGCAATCGCCATTGATTGTTTTGCCCGAAGATGATTCGGATATTATTATGATTTCCGACCCGGATTACTCTCCGTATCAAATAGACGCGGTCGACCGTCGATATATAGAAGAAGTTACATTAACGACACGATAAAAACCGGACAAACGTCCGGTTTTTAATCTCACAACATTGGCTTAAAAGCAACGGTTGCAGCGCGGTTGCGGCTGGGCCACTTGCTGAACTTGACGTTCTGCATATGTTCCCGCCGGCACATAGACCGTTACCGGTTGATAAACCTGATAATGATTGATTACTTCGGTGTGCGTGTGAACGGCAATCGCGTCTGCGGCCGGTTGCGCGACCGGGGTCGGCTGGGCGGCGCGACGGCAACGGCTTTCCGATTTCTGCGGCACGACATATTGATAATTGTCATACGCGCGCGCGGTATTGCGTTGGTTGCACCAAGTCATTCCACCGTCGATGCATGCGTTGGCTGCGCTTGCGCTGCCTGCGGCTGCGAAGATTCCGACCAAGGATATTGCAATAACTTTTTTCATATCTTTTTCCTTATGCGTTATCCCTCTACATTTTCCATAATATAGCACCCAAAATACTATTGTCAAGTTTTTTATTGAGAAATTTCACGACCAATTCTGATATAATATAAATATGACTATTCCGTCCCAATTGATAATTCTTAGAATATTTCTGATACTGCCATTTCTGGCGCTTTTGGCGGTCGGCGGCGAGATTGGCCGATATGCCGCATTAACCATATTCATAATTGCCGCGGCAACTGACCTTTTTGACGGGGTAATCGCGCGCAAATGCAATCAGGTGACGGATTTTTACAAAATCATGGATCCATTGGCGGATAAGCTTTTAATCTGCTCGGCCCTTATCGCATTATTGGCCGCGGGCGCAGTACCCGCATGGTTCGTAATTATGATAGTATTTCGGGATTTTATTATAACCGGATTGCGACTTTTTATTATTAAAGAAAACGCCGTGCCGGGCGCAGTGATTACTGGTAAAATAAATACATTTCTTCAAATGGCGTTAATAATCGTGATTCTTGCCGGGTATACGTCGCACATACTGATTTACGCGATTGTTTTGTTTACCATAATATCTTTGGCCGAGAATTTCATCCGCAATTTCGACACAATAAAACGGATAAAATTATGAGCCATGAAGTCTTTATAACCGCATCCGGCATCAAATTGGCATATATTGCAAAGCCCGCACGCGGCGCAAAAATCGGCGTAATTATTGCGCATGGAATTACCGAGCACAAAGGAAGGTATAAAGAATTCATCGCGCGATTGCATGACGCGGGCATTTCCGTATTCGCAGCCGACCTTCGCGGCCATGGGGAAAGCGGCGGTCGGCCCGGCGACATTGAATCTTTCGATGATTATACCCGTGACTTAGACCAATTTGCGCGGCATATATCAAATAAATACCCGGGGCTTAAAATCGCGTTGTTCGGGCATTCTTTGGGGGGACTTGTCACGTGCGCATACGCCGAACAAAATAATAACGCGGCCGATTTGATAATATTGTCCAGCCCTTCGTTAAAAATGCCGGGGATTATGAGAATTATTGGGCTGTGCCCCGCGTATCTCCGCCGGAGAATTTATATTAAAAAATTCTGGTCTGAAAGCGCCGAAATGTTGGACTATGCAAGATGCGACCCGCATACAACAAACCATGTCACATTAAACTTGGTTTATTCTTCGTTTATCAACGGCGTTCGCCGGGTTGTTAAAAATTACGGAAATATCAAGTTACCGGTTTTGATGCTTGGCGGGCGGCTTGACCCGTTGGTTAATTCCGGAAGACTTGAATCAATCATGAACAAATTCGGAAGCACGGATAAAACGATTCTGATGTATGATAATGCCCGGCACAGGATTGTTCAAAACGCCGCCGCCGACATTGCGATTCCAGATATTATTAATTGGTTAAAAGCTCACAGTATTTAAAAATTTCTCCATGTCACTAAACGACTTTAAAACTATGGGTTTCAGATGCGGGTATTTTTTCAGCGTGTCAAAATGCGGACGATAATCCGCGCGGAAAAGCATCCACCAAACCATGCTCCAATTAAATTCTTTTTCCGCGCGTTCAAGATTTCCGGGACGATTGCTTTCATCGCGCCAGGCGCGGCGCAAATACCGCCACACGCGCCGAAATTTATGCGCGCGAAGAATTATCACCGTATCCGCGCGGTCAAGGCGTTCGGACAAGTATTGTTTGTACATGCCGTCTATTATCCAAGCGTCTCGCTTTAAAAATTCATGATGTTTCGCGCCGGTTTTTTCGACCGCATCGCGCACCCAATTGCTTCCGGGGATATGCGCAATCTGATCCATATATAAAACGGGATAACCGGTTATGCGCCCAAGTTGCTGGGCAAAAGTCGATTTGCCGGAATTAGAGCCGCCCATTATGCAAATTCGTTTTCCGATTTTCATTTTAGAAAGAAGCAAGTTTTACAGAGCCCGGCGCGGTGTCGGATGCCGGAGTTCTGAACAAATACCACATTACGCCGACAAATACGGCGCCCGCGGCAACGCCGATAAGTATTGATTTTGTCGCGTCGCTGTTTTTATTTTTGTTGGATACCGCGCGTCCGGTCGGATTATTGCAAAATGCCGGGTCGCCTTTGAATTCTCCGCAAGAGAACAGATTTACAGGCACATCGTCGCATACGTACATTCCTTTGCCGTCGGGCTTTTGGCACCAATTTACCGCGCGCGCGTCCGATGCCATCCAGCATGATAAAATAATCGGCAAGATAAGAAATCGCGCAATTTTAACCATAAAATCCCCTTTGAAGTCAAAATTATAATATCGCATGACTTATCGGTCGTCAACGCATATTTTTATTTGCTGAAAGACATTACCCTTTTCGAAATTCTTGGGAATTGCAGCGCAAGCCCCGCGGTGCCAAGCGGTTTGACAAGCTTTGAATTAACGCCGCCCTTGGCCGCGTCCAATACGCAGTTCATAATATCTTTATCGGACAATAAATCTGAATAATCGGACAGCGCGATAATCGCGCGCAATACGTTCAACATATAGTCCGGATTGCCGTGCGCGATAATCTGGTAGGAAAATTTGCCAAGCGATAATTTCCCGTCAGAGAAAGATTCTTTCAACGCGTTGCCCAATTGATACAAATCATTCGCCGCAGGCGCGTTCATCATCATAGAGCCGAAATCGAACAAACCAATGGAACGCCCGTTCGCGTCGATTTTCATTTGTCCCATGTGACGGTCGCTGTCGAATATTCCGCCGCGAAGGATGTGCGATATTTCCAAAGTGAAATAAGCGCGCGCGACTTCGCGTTTGAATTCGATATCTTCAATCTGGTCGAAATTTATGCCGGACGCGCGCGGCATCTGGGCAAAGCCCGCGCCAAAGTTATTCCAACCCATAACGTTAAGGTTATATTTATCTTTGCCGACCGTGATATGCTTTGGGTACAGCGCGGCCGCGATTTCATTTTGCTTTGCGCCGATTGTTAAATCCGTTTCAATCTCGGAAGATTTGCGCGCGTTGGATACCACTGATTCGAAAATATCCAATTGCCCCGCCAATGAACCGTTGGTGTTTAATTCTGCAAGCGCGTTTTCAAATACGATAAATTCGTCGTTGGCCTTAATCGCCGCGCCGGGACGAAGTATTTTCACCACCGAGCCGTCGTTTTTTTCGACCGCGACAAAGTACGACGCGCTTCCCATTATATTGCCCATTTTGTCGGTGTCGGAAAACGCGCCCTTGTTTTCTTGCTTGTCCAGCCATTCGTACAATTCCCAACGCGCCGGGCGGTCTGCATCGGTTTTAAGCAAGCGTAATTCATTGCGCAATTCGAATGGCACTTGGGGGAATGCGGACATGCTTTGCCCAAGCTTGATCGCGGCAGGCCCCGCATTTTCCATAAACTTGCGCACGCCCGTCCATTTGTTTGTGTTCGAATTGCTGCTGTCTTGGCGGAATCCGCACATCATGGCGGTAAGCTTTATGCGGCGGGATTCTTTGGGGCTTGCCTTGATATATTCATGTATGAATTCTATGATTGTATTATCTTCGACAGAGCGCACTTTGTCCGGGAACATGCGCGATATTACATGCTCGAAAACCTGAACCCAGTTTTCTTTGGCGGATTCATCGCGCGTAGTTATGTTGTTCATGATTTCGTTTATCACGAACGCGCGCGCCTCAAGATGAGACAGCGTGAATTCTTGATGAAACATATACAATTCATTTTCGGACAATCGAATCCAGCTTCGCTTTTTCTTTAACTCGGCCAATAATTTACGGCAATCCGACCGGTCGCCCGGCCCCATAAGAAAGTCGATTAAAAGATGCCCAAAGCCGTCGTCCCGGAATACTCTTTGAATTTCTTCGTATATCGCGCCGTATACGAAACGCGAGCTGAACAAATCTTCTTGAATTGATTTTTCCGGTTTTAACAAAGCCGAAAGCTTTTTCTGAGACCGGGTTTTTTCGGCAAACATTTTCATAATGTCGTAATAGTCTGTTTTGTTGCCGCTGTACATCCGTCCTTTCAACGCTTTGACTTTTTCCAAATATTCGTCGCTTCCGTCGTCTTGGTGTCCGCCGACGGATTCAAGCATGGCGTCAGTCAAATGCCCGTAAACCGTATTGCGAAGAATCGGGTCGCTGATTCTGTGGTCGGAACGCGTCATGGCGACAAGCATAGAGAACCGCTGTTCGACCGGTTGTTGCAAGATTTCCGGCAAAAGCTGAGAAAACTTTTTATATTGAAGAATGCAATCCGCCGGGAACAAGCTTCGGTGCGTCAAAAGCGAATACGTGTTAAACCGTTCCGCAATGTCGCCTTA
>WRIM01000041.1 GCA_009782725.1 Alphaproteobacteria bacterium
TAAATAAGGCGTTTCGCCGCATCCGCCGCATGCGCCCGAAAATTCGAACATATGCTCGCAAAGTTCGACATGTTTCGGCACGTTCAGGTTTAATTTATCGCGCGGCATCGGCGGCAATTTGGCGGCTTCGTCGAACGCAACTTGTTGTCCCGCCGCAATCGCTTCGTCTGTCGGAATCATTTTCAGCGCAGAGACAGGACATATTTTCGTGCAAACCTGACACCCCGTGCAATCCGCCGGAGATATGGTAAGCGACCACATCATGTCCGCGCCCAATTCCGGCGTTTTCACCGGCACAAAATTTATATCTTTATTTTTGCCGGCGGTTTTTGCATCGACCACATTGTTGCGAATCGCGCTGTGCGGGCAAAGCATCGAACACTTGCCGCATTGTATGCATTTCTCTAAATCGCAAGTCGACACGCGTTCCGCGATATTGCGTTTTTCGTATTTTGATGTTCCGATCGGAAACTCGCCATAATTCTGCATCGCCGACACAGGCAAATCGTCGCCCCGCATCGCCGCGACTTCGCCAAGCGTTCCGGCTATGCGCGCCGGCGCGTCCGCGGTCATAGCCGGCGTCCAATCCGGCGCAAAGTTCGACGGAGATGAAGGCAATTTATATTCCGTTAAAAATTCCGCCGCGCGATCCACCGCGGCCCAATTGGCCGCGACAATTGCTTCGCCTTTTTTTCTGTATGTTTTTTCAATCGCGGCCTTGGAATGTTTTGCCGCGATTTTCGGGTCGATTATTTCCGTCAGATTAAAGAAATTCAACATTATGAAAGTATTAATCCGGCGCCCCAATCCCAACTCGGCCGCGCCGCGATTCGCGTCCAAGAAATAAACGCGCGCGCGCATACGTATAAGATGCTCTTGCACGTCGCGCGGCAGATTTGAGAAAGCATCATCGGGCGCGCGCGAAGTATTAATCATCACGGTGCCGCCGGGTTTTAATGCGGCGAACACATCGAACCTTTGGGCGATCATATAATTGGAGACCGAAATAAAATCCGCATACTCGACCAAATATTGCGACCGAATATGATTAGGTGCGAATCGCAAATGCGAAGCGGTGAGCCCCCCCGATTTTTTAGAATCATAAACGGCGTACGATTGCGGGTAAAGGTCGGAATTTTCGCCGACGATTTTGACTATGTTTTTCACGGCGCCGACCGTGCCGTCGGAACCGATGCCATACAATATCGCCGATTTATATCCCGCGTCGTCATTTGCGAACGACGAATCGGTCGCCAAAGACAATCCCGTCACGTCGTCGTTGATGCCGACCGTAAAATTATGGCGAAGCGTGCCGCGCATCATGCCTTCGACAATTGCTTTGACGTCGCGCGGTTTGAATTCTTTCGAACCCAATCCGTACCGGCCGCCGAAAACTTTTATTTTTGCTGTCATATTATTTTCCTTTGTTTTCAACGCGAACATCTAACTGAGGGAATGGGAAACGCAAGCCTCTACTTGGAAATTCATTATAGATTTTTTCCAACGTATCCGCTTGGGTCGAATAATAATCGCCGAATTTCGTCCAATAGCGGACGGTCAATTCAATCGAATTATTGGAAAGGTTTTTTACAAAAATGCTTGGGGCCGGATTTGCCAAAACGCGTTTATCGGCGGCAAGTATTTCAAGAGTCGCCGCGCGCGCGACCTCCACACTGTCGCCGTATGCGATATTGATGACGATATCCGCGCGGCGGTGAGGTTGGCGCGACAAATTTATGATTTCCCCGTTGGAAAGCGCCCCGTTGGGAAGGTACACTATCTGTTTGTCGCCGGTATGCAGTTCAGTTGTGAAAATCATGATTTTTTCGACCGTGCCTGTTCTTCCGCTTGCGGTTTGAATAACTTCGCCAACGACGAACGGTTTGAAAAGAAGGATCACAATCCCGCCCGCGAAATTCTGCAGCGTGCCGCTAAGCGCCATGCCGACCGCCAACGACGCCGCGCCAAGAATTGCAATAATGGACGTCATTTGAACGCCGACGGTGGTAAGAACGATGATAAAGACCATGACCTTTAACGCTATTCCGACGAACGAAGTAAAAAACGACATCAATGACGGGTCTAAATGCCGCGCTTCCATGATTTTCCGGAATGAATTCGTAACCCGATTGGAAAGCCATAAACCGACAAATAAAATCAGCACGGCGACAAGCAGCTTAATCCCGTATTGAATCGAAGTATGAATCAGCGCGTCCAAAGTTCCGTTGAAAGTAAAAGATTCGTTCATTTTTTATCCTTTTTATTTCCCGTCAGTTTTCACATGTTTTATAATTTCCAGAATTTCACCCGCGTATTTCTTTTGCGGATTTTTTGGCCCGACTGCTTTTAATATATTGGTCCAATTTTCCATATCGACATTAAGAGCAGATTGCGGAACCCCGTTGATATCGAATAGCTTCAGCATATCTATGGCGTCTTTGAATCTGTTTGTGTATATGTATGCCTCTGCAAGATTATATCTTATGGACGTCCAAGGCTCCATATTCGGATCCGCGGACTTTGCCTCGGGCTTTTCCAACACGCTTTCCAATAAATCCACCGCTTCTTCGTATCTATTAAGCTTTGATAAGATGAACGACTTGTTCGCATAGCCGAATATGTATCCGGGGTTAAGCTCTATAGACTGATTTATGGCGTCTAATGCTTTTTCGAAATATTTTTCTTGGTTGCTGTACCAGAAATATTTGGTGCGATAGACTCTTGATTTTAATCTGTTCTTGTCATTCAGCGAAATACTCTGGTCGTCTATATATTTCAATACCCTGTCGGTTACCAACAACATTTCGAGTTCTTTGGGCAACCGGTCGATAAATTGCAGTCTGTTGCTGATTTCCCGATCGATTTCTAATCTTTCATCGGATTGCTTTTCCGCTTTTTTCATGCCTTGTTTCATTGCGTTGTATTCTTGTTCCAATCCTTGCTTTAATGCTTGATATCGACCTTGTAATTTTTCTTTGAATTTTTCAGTCTCGGCTTCCAAATCTTTAATATGATTATCAAAATCTCTTTTTTGATTATCTAATGTTTCTTTGGATGCCCTATTAAGCTCTTCTAATTTTTGAGAATATGACCAACGGTTCCATATGCTTATACCCGTAACCCCAAGCCCAAGTAGCAGCAGCCATACGTTCAGCCAATTATTTTGAACCGTATAATGCTGTTTCTCAAAATCCAAGTGGTTTTCATAATGTTTGACTATCCGTTTTTCCAAACCGTATGTTTGAATAACCTGCTCGCTTGCCGCGCGGTTATCGTTCATCAGCCGGTTGGTGCTGCAAGTATACCAAACCACGCAAAGCACGGTTACAAAGACGATCAAAAATCCGGTCAGATACTTTTGCATCTTTTATTTCCTTTGATCCAATGCAGCGACGACATCAAGGTACAGCGGGTCGCCGATGCTGCCCGGTTCTTTGGTGCGGTCAAGCACCGTTATGTTCTTTGCGGTTTTCGGCAATGCGTCCAAGAACGCCGCGGTCGGGAAAGGCCGATACAAATGCACGATTATCATGCCCGTGCCCTTTGGCAAATGGGCAATCGTTTCATGTATGGTCTCGGACGCGCTTCCCATTACGACGATGACATTCTTTGCAGTTTTCGGGCCGACATAATCCACCAATCCGTATTTGCGCCCGGTTAATTTTGCGAATTCTTCCATGATTTCGGCAACGATGTTCGGCACGGCGTCATATAATTTGTTCGATGCTTCGCGGCCTTGGAAAAACACATCCGGGTTTTGCGCGGTGCCGCGAATTGAAGGCTTTTCCGGCGTCATACCGCGGGCCCGCGCGGCCAACATCAATTCGGTCGGAATTAATTTGCGCAATACGTCGTCCGGAATATATTCGATTTTTGATTCTTCGTGGCTTGTCCGAAATCCGTCGAAAAAGTGCAAAAAAGGCACCCGCGCGCGAAGGGTCGCGGCATGCGCGATTGCCGCCATGTCGTGCGCAGCTTGGACATTATGGGCGGATAAAATCGCAAAGCCGGTGCCGCGCACGCTCATTACATCCGAATGGTCGCCAAAGATGCTAAGCGCGTGCGTTGCGATGCTTCGCGCGGCGACATGCATGACGAACGGCGTTTGTTCGCCCGCGATTTTATACATATTCGGAATCATTAATAACAGGCCTTGCGACGCCGTAAAGGTCGTGCACATCGCCCCCATTTGCAAAGCGCCATGAATGGCGCCGACCGCGCCGCCTTCGGATTGCATTTCAATCACGCCGGGAATAGCGCCCCATATGTTTTTTCGATGCTGGAACGCCCATTCATCGACCAATTCGCCCATGGTCGACGACGGCGTAATCGGATAAATCGCCGAGAATTCGGAACATCTATAAGCAACGTCCGCCGCCGCCCAATTTCCGTCTACAATCATTTTGGTCATATTAATTCCTCTTTAAATATATCCGGGTCTATGCCCAATTCATTTTTCATGCGAGATTCTATTCGCGCCTGAATCGTGTTAAAGAATTGCATCAAAGCCGGCTCGTCCTTGAACGGGTCTTTGCGCTTTTCCGAAAAATACATCCGCCAATAAACATTGTCGTCGTATTCTCCGACATAATGCAACGTCTTGGAACATGCCACCTGTAAATCGACATCAAGTTTGTCCAATTGCTTTACAAATCGCGCCTCGGGCGTTTCGCGTTCCTCGTACTCTGTCCATAACGCCATTAATTCAGATTCGCCCAACATTTCACAGAATTGTTCCATTACGCATTTTTCATCGCAATGTTTTTGTTCGGCGGCAACTGCATCGTTAAATATTTTATGAAGCGGTATGTCTCCGACCTTTGCCTCGGCCAGATCATGCACGGCGCAAAGCTTTAACACGCGCTCCATATCGACCGGCGACCGCAATTTCGGCGCAAAGACCGTCGCCATTAAAGACATCATCCAACAATGCCCGGACACGGATTCTTTGGCGCCGTTCGACATCTGGGTGGTGCGCTCTGTGTAATGCAGCCGTTCGGCATTCCCAAAAAATTCCAAAATATCTTGCATATGACAACCCTTAGCCGCGGGCCCCTTTGGCGATTATGTTTTCTTTGATTTTATCAACCATTTTGGGGCCGATAATTCTTTTATCAAACACGTGCCCGAATTGATGAGTTACTATTTTCTTTATGGGATAATTCGTGCGCGCCTGAAATTTATGATAAGAACAGTCTATTATAACCACCTTATCTATAAATTTTATCGGGTCTTGCCAATCGGATTTTCCGTTCGCGCCGATATGAACTTTCGGCACATAGGCCCATGCTTTGAACGCAGTGCGATTTTGATTTTCCCACATAACCGCCAAAGAATTATAAAAATCGATAGAATGCTTTGTTGTTTCATTATAGATTGCCACCTTGCCCGAATCTTGAAGCTCGCGCAAGCATGCCGCCGCGCCCGCAATCTTTTTATTCGCATGGGACGTCATGGCGATGCCGCCTGCCGCCATACCACCAAGAGCCATTATGAACCAAAACACTTTGACCGGGTCTACGTTGGCCAAAGAGTTTACTTCTTCTATCATTTTTT
>WRIM01000042.1 GCA_009782725.1 Alphaproteobacteria bacterium
AAGAAATAAAGAGAGTAGGAGAGTAGCGCAAACTTTTTGTGTTTGAAGAGTAAGAGTTTATTTAATTTTTAACTCTCTTACTCGGCGAGCGTAGCGAGCGTTACTCTGCCGCGAAGCGGCATTACTCTCAATCATTGCGGTAGCAATGATTGCACCGCGATTGCAAAATCTGGCGCGCGGGCAAGGTAAGAGCCGCTTGTCAGAAAATCCGCGCCCGCTTTCCAACATTGTTTGGCGGTATCTGCATTTATTCCGCCGTCGACGCTTATTTTAAAATTCAGGTTATATCTTTTTCGCGTGTTGGCAAGCGCGGATACGCGCGCCAATGCGTCCGGTATAAAAGCTTGGCCAATCGGGCCGGGAAAAATCGCCATAACAAGCACTTCATCAATGTCGCGCAATATAGGCTTTAATATTTCAATCGGGCTTTCCGGGTGCAACGCCACGCCCGCCCGAAGCCCCCGGCATTTTATTTCAGCAATCGCTTTTTTGACGCCGCTTGTCCCGGTCGAGATTATAATCGTATTCGCGCCGGCGTCACACGCCGCATCCACCCAAGACAACGGGTTCTCGGTCATAAGATGCACGTTCAGATGAGCATTCGTGTGTTCGCGGATGAACTTTAATTCGTCGATTCCGCCGACAATCTTATCGACATAAAACCCGTCCATTATATCTACGTGAATCATTTGTATCCCGCCGGATTTAAAGCGGGCGTAAGTCGCGGGGTCGCGCATGTTAAATGCCTGGGTGCTTGGCATAATCGGGATATATCGACAGCGTCGCTTTTTAGGTTTCAACTTTGATATTATATTAAAGAAAAATGACACGATTTTTCGCCGCGCGGCGGCGCGGGCGTCGTATGCGCGGGCCAATGGCTCTATCTGTTTCCAAATAAGTAAACCCATGCTTTGCAGCGCCGCCGATTCCCCAAGGTTTTTAACGGGAATTCCGAATATGTTCGATACGAATTCGTTAATGCCGCGTATATTCGCCCCGCCGCCGTAAAGATAAACTTTGCCGGCGGAATACTTGTCGGCGTATGCGCGCGCGGCGTCATTCGCCGAATTCACAATATCGGTCAGTATCGGCAGCGCATATTCGTTTATATCGAATTTTGTAAAGTCGTATTTTGGGTGCGCGGGCGTAAACCTGTCCATATCGCGGCCGACAGAATCCATGCTTTCGCGTTTTACCAATTCCGCTTCGTGCCTTTTAATGCCAAGCCCGTTTGAAATCGCATCCGTAATCATCGATTGGCCGATGTCCAGTTTTTTCATAAAGACCGGGCCCCGCGCCGTCCAGACCGATACAGTCGTTTGCGTCGCACCCAAATCCAACAGCACGGCCGCCTCTTTTTTCGGGCGCATGGTGTTTGCGATTAAAAACGCCGGGTCAAAGAAATCGCGCGCCATTATGTGCGATACGCGCGCGACTTCGCGCGTTTTGTTCAATGCTTCTTGCTTATAGGCAATGCTTGCGAATGCCGCGGCAATGCGCGAATCCGCAATTCCGATCGGCGTTGTTATATTTTGCAATTCGCATAAATCATAGCGAAGAGGGATTATATGAAGCGGGTCAAAACCTTCGCCTAATTCCGGTATTTCTTTGACGATTGCGGATATGTCGCTTGCCGTTATCTTATGCTCTTTGCCCCAGTCTTTGATGCGCGTGAAAACGTTGAATTCCATTTCGCCAAAGTTGCCGGTGATAAATGCGGAATCGAATCTTGCGCCTATGTCTTGCTCTATAATATCGACGACGGATTTGATTGCGGCGGCCGTATCGGTCGATTCAAACGATTGAATCCTTGATTTGGCGATTTTCCCGGATACTATGCGCGTGCCCATGCCGCGAACCGTGCCGGCGCCGATATCAAGGCAGAGAAACGAATGGTCGATTAGGTTCATAGAATTATTTCAATTTGACAAGCGTGCGCTCGCCGTCGCGCAAATCGATTACCGATATTTCGCGCTGTAGGATTGACGATTGTTTTTGAAGCTCGGACAGTTTCGATATCGCCGCCGCTGCATTGTTTTCCGGTAATTTAATCGTGATATTATTGGACGTCGTGATGTTCCACCGGCGGCCGTCTATCCATGCGAGCGTGGCCGCCGCCGCCGCGATATTCGGGTGCGCGCGAATTATATCCGAAATTGCAGAGATGTTGTTTGGCAAAACGCCGGAAAATACCAATCTGCCCGGGTCGGCTGAGTCAAGCGGCCGCTCTATTATCTTGCCGTCCGCGGTCAGTGGATAGAATTTTTCTCCGTCCGTCCATATGGCCACGGCATGCTTTTGCGTTGCTTTGACTTCTATTTTTCCATTCGGGCGGATGAATACCGCGGCATGTTGGATATCAGGCAAGGCCAGCATCCGCGCCAAATATTTTTCCAAATCAATTCCGATTGCCGATTGCCCCGGGATAATGGCAAGCGCGTCTTTGATGTCATCGCGGGTCATCGGGCCCGAGCCTATGCGCGCGGAAATGCTTCCAACCTGGGCAATATTGCCAATCCCAAGAAGAACCATAGATACGCGGACGGTCAAATACAATGCGACAAGCACAGCGACCACAAACGCAACCCAAAACATCAGAGTTTTTTTCATATAGGCATGGTTTCCACAGTTTACAGGCAAACGACGGCAGGATATTTGGAGCAAGAACGAGTGTTTTCACGCAGCATGTATGAGCATACATGCAAGCGGAAACACGAAGTTATTGATTCAAATAGACGCCGCCGCTTTGCGGTGAATATTAAAAACATCATCTATGGCCAAAAACTCGCTCGACGTATATTATACGCCTTCGCTCGTTTTTATCCATATCTAATATTTTTACTATTCATCGTTTTGCCTGTAAACTGTGGAAACCATGCCTAATTATATCACAAAAACTAACGGCCAACAACTTGTTCAATGGATTTTTCTATTGCGAATTCTTTTGCGCGAATGACGTTTTCTTTTTCTATTGCTTCTCGTTTAGATTGGGATAATGATAATGCGTGGTTCAAAGCATCCGCGATATCTTCGGCCGTTGCATCATCCAGCAGAGATATATTGGCATTAATACCGTGAATATTATTTGGCCAGATTGTCGGACGGGCGAGCGCCACAGCCGCCATTAGCATATCCCGGTCGTGCTCTGCGCATGAAATTGTTGCGAACGAAGAACGCATTACGGTCGGCAAATCCGCGTCTTCGCCGATATAAACGGTTCGCCAAACTTGCCCGGATTCTTGGATTTTCGATATTATTTTCTTAGCCTTTGCGGGCTTTGCAAACCCATAAAACGCGACGACCAAAGACGGGTCGGAAATTAATCTCATCGCGGCAAGAAGCGTATCGATGCCGCGGCCCAGCGGACTTATGACCGTAATCATTTTTTGATGCGGCGCGATATTGTATTCTTGCAAGAACGCCGCGATTCTTGAAACCGACACGCATTTAGGCGAGAAAAGATTTAAATCCAACCCGAATTCAATCGGTTTGTCACAGGTTTCTAACTTCATGCGGCGGCAAAGCAAATTCGCAGCGTCGTCGACCGCAAATATTGCAGGCGTTTGCGATTTCAAGAAATTACGAAGCGGGTCGGACGGGATTAAAAACCGCCGCCCGAATAGTTTAAGTCGTCTGATGCGGATGTGCGGAACGCGCAAAGTGCGCGTAATGCCAATGGGCGACGCGGATGCGATTGCAACGTTATGTCCCGATTTCTGCAAAGCGGCGCCCAGCGCTGCCAGGCCGCGGGTCACGCGATATGTGATGAAGAGGAAAGATTTTGACCGGGAACTCATAACTTAGGCCGCGCGCAGTAAATAACCTTTGCGGAACATGCATTTGCGATATGCGCCGACAGATTTGGACGCTTCGTTCCGGGGGACGGACATCAATATGCGCTGGCCCACATCCGTAGACTCGTTCGATTGGAAAGTCACCCATAATCCTTCCCAATCCGGCATTTGGGCCGCGGAATTCGGCATAAGAAGCTTTGCCACGCGGGAACGCGGCATATGCGTCGGCTTTGTAATGCCCAGGCAATTGCGGTGGTCGCGCACAAATTGCTCTGTCGTTACCATTTCGTTTTCCCAATTCAAGATTGTGGCATTATCAATCGACCCAGTATTGGGCGAAGAACAGCCAAAAAAGAGCAAAGAGCAACCCACAAAGAGCAAATAATTGGATTTCATAGTTTGATTATAATTCAATTGCATTGGTGGGGCAATAGTTTTTATAATGCTAAAAGCTAAGGGCTAAGAGCTAAGAGCGGAGAACAGGGGGCGGGGCATGACGCAATTGGAAAAATTTAACAATCTTGGTAATTTTTACGAGTATCTAAAGACCGTAAGTTCTGCCATTTGCGCGAACAAAGGCGGGATTCCGCTTGAAAACTATGTCGGGCGCTTTTTCGCGGCGGACGTCTTGGAAATGGTGGTCGAATACGGGAACAAGATAAAGGCCCCGGATGCCGCAACCCGCGAAAAACTGGAAAGATATAAACAAGAATTCGAACCGATGCGTGCGCTTGTGACAAGCAGCCAAAAACCGATACACGAAATGACACTTGAAGAATTTGAAAAAGTGATGAACATCTAATGCGCAAAGTGCATTAGATGTTCAAATTAACAATTAACAATTAACAAATAACAATTAATTGTTGATTGAGAGGATATTTTTATGAAAAACAAAATTTGTTATTTGTTATTTGTTATTTGTTATTTAGTTGCTGGTTGCGCACAGCAAAGAAATCAACAGTTGTGGGACGAAATCACCGTCGTCGACCGACTTGTCATCGATGAGCGCTCTGTTCCTATATTCCCGCGCAAAGCGGCGTTGACCACCGATACGGCGCGGCGGTTTGCCCTTGACCTGCCAAAGCGCTGCACGGTCAATTGGGATAATCAGCGCGTGCTCTCTGTCCTGCCCGAAGACCATATCGAAATAGTTCAGCTTGACCGCGGCGACCCGTTGCCCGAATTTGCGGTCGAAAATTATTCTTTCGAAGATATGTCTGTCAAAGACGCTCTTACCAAATTATTGCAAGGCACGAACATCAACGTGATAATGGATGAAAATATACCGGATAAAATCACGGGCACAATTAAATCTGGGGAATTGTCGGACGCGATAGAGCTTATGACGCGCATGGGCAAGACTTATTTTACATACGACGATTCTTTGCGCGATTTGCATATCAAACGCAGAGCCTCGTTCCTTATGAAAATGCCGCATGATCAGAATATCGTTATGGCGTTGCTTGACGCGATGCGCGGCGCGGGCATTGGAAACTTACTTGTAAACTGGGAAGATAATACTTTGTCGTTCGACGGAAATCATCAAACGGAAAAAGAGGCCCGTCAGATTGTCGCCGACCTTGG
>WRIM01000043.1 GCA_009782725.1 Alphaproteobacteria bacterium
CCAGAAAAACGTCGCGCGCGCCTTGCAAAAAGTCACGAACGAAAAATACGACGATTTCGTATGCGATATAATCGATACGGTGCGCCGCGTTTTAACCCTTCGCGCGAACGAAGCGTCTGCGAACGCGGTTGTCGAGAAAATCAAAAAAAGATTTTCGGAAAAATTTATCACGAACGCCGCCGAAGAAGTATTGGCGATTATCGGCCGCGGGCACGAGAAAATCGCGGTGGAATTAATTTTGGAATTGGACAAGATTCCACGCCCTCAACATCGATTGAAAGACGTTTATAGATTAAAGCTTTTGTTCGACATGGTGCCCCAAGCGCGCGCGTTTATCGACAGCCTTATGCATTCGCTGCCCGAAAGAATAATGGGTCATCGGGATAATTTCTTTGACACCAAGAACATTCGGAATTACCGCGATGCCAAGATAATATTGAATATCGGAACGGACGACCTTACCATTCCTATGGAAATAATATGCCAAGTGCGCACATTCTTTGAATTTGAAAGGCAGAATCATAAAATATACGAAACGCTTCGTGCCGGCGGCTCTAAAAACTGTAACGGCATAATAAAACAGCATGAAGAAGGCATCAAAAAATACAATCGGCTTGTCTGCGAATGCTTGGGCGATTTGTTTTACCGCGTAGGCTGGAATATACTTTATATCAAAGCGGGCGGCATAGCCGAAAACCTTCTTGACGGATTCCCAAGGTTTTCATTGACTCATTATCCGACCGACATAGTGGACAGCATAATCGGCAAGCTTGACGTGAATGTTCAAAACGAAGTGTTTAAAATTGAAAACCGGCCGCGGAAATTGTTATACCTTGAAGAAATTCAGATATTTGAATACATGACGCGGTTTATTTTGGCGTCGGCCATGCCGTACTTGTCCAACGATTGGAAGGTCGAAGGCATCGGCGTAGAGTACAGGCTTTTCAATTTCGTAATGGCCGAGATTTACCGGTATCACCGGAACGACGCGCTTAATTAGTTCTTGCTTTCCCGTAATATCTGCGCTAGCCTTAAATTTAGGCTCGGTCGTGTGGTCGCGCTAATAACAAGCATATAAAGGATAAAATTATGCGTCAAGGTAAAATAAAATGGTACAACGGCAAAAAGTGCTTTGGTTTTGTGGCACCGGAAACCCCAAATGAATCGGGCAACACAGAAGATGTATTTGTTCATTCAAGCTCTTTGAAAGACGCGGGCATCCGCTTTCTTAACGAAGGCGACGTGATTAAATTTGACGAAGAAGTCCGCAACGGCAAATTGTCGGCGACCAAAATCGAATTGGTATCTCGTGACGAAGAATCGGCCAAGAAATTCCAAGAACGTCGTTCGTCATATGGCGATCGTGACGGCGGACACCGCGGCGGCGACAGACGTTCCGGCGGCGGATACGGCGACAGACGTGGTGGTGGCGGCGATCGTCGCGGACCGCGCCGCGATAATGACGGCGATGAAAAATCCGGCTGGGCATTCTGGAAAAAATAATAAATCCGCTTCGGCGGATTTTTATTTTTTACAGAAAAAATCGCGTAATGCGATTTTATAGCCACGAAGTGGCGCGTCACCCCGGCGAAGGCCGGGGTCTATTGTACAATGGCGTCGCCGAAGGCGACACGAATTGGAAAAAATAAAGAATGTGAAAAAACAAAAAATCGGGCGAACGCCCGATTTTTATTTATCCCAAAAAAATTGTACTATGCTTGTCTGGCACAGATTTTGTCGCAGACACGGTTGCAAGTATTTTGTGCAGTCTTTCGCAATTCCGTAACAGCGCTGTTGGCAATTTTCTGTCCCTCATCGGGCATAATTTCTGTAAAAACTTCTAATTGTTCGTCTTCATTTCTTAAGCAATAAGAATTTTCTACAAACGTTATACCTGGCGCAGCTTTTTGTATGGACTTTAGACACGGATATTTTGTAAAGTCCCGGGCGGCTCCGGCAGGCAACTTGCAATTGGTAAAGAAACTGTCATAGAAAATAGAATCCGCAGAAATTGCTCCAAGTCTGTTTGGCATGTTAATCATGTCAGAGCCAATGTGTTTGGAATGTATCACCAGATTCATTTTCCGTCCGTTATTTGATTGGGTTTGATTCGCCATTTTATAATTCTTTGTGTTTTGGGGTTAATGTATTTTCTTTTCTCTTTGTATATACAACAAAAAATAATAATGTCAAGGTTTACTTTATTTTCTTGTTCGCAATCCATGCGACGGGCAAATATACCGCGCCGCCGGCGGCGATTGCGATTCCAAGCGTAAATATTCCCGTAATCAATCCGGCGGCATTCGCCAACCATAGCCCGCCGCCCATAACCGCGGCCAATGCGCCGAATGCAAACAAAGCGCGGTTCGTTCCCGGCAACGTTTTATACAATCCGCGCCGCCGGCATTCGATTCTGTACCAAGTATTGCGAAGCCACCCGCCGAACACGGTTACAATCGGCACTACCAAGAATCCTATCCATTTTACCAAAGCCAACATTATGATTATGTCGATTATAATCGTGATGACGTTTATGCGGATTGGCGTCTTCATATCTTGGGCGGCGAAAAGCGTGCGGCTGAAAACCTGGCTTGTCGTCATGGCGGGAAGGGCAAGCGCCTGAATCGACATGGCGATTGCAACCATAATGGTTGATTCCGGCGTCCAAGCTCCGCGTTCGAATATAAGATGTATAATCGGAAACGCCAACGCGATTAAACCTGCGACGCACGGCATGGTAAGCATCATGGTGCTTCGCAGAGTTTGGTTTTGCTGATGATAAATTTTATCGAAATTCTTTGCGCATAACGCGTCAGAAATGGTGGTCAGCAATACGGTGCCCGCCGCCAATCCGATGATAGCAAAAGGCAATTGCACCATGCGGTCTGCAAAATAAAGCCATGTTACCGCGCCCGTTTGAAACGACGCTATCAAAGACCCGACAAGTATATTTAATTGATAAAACCCCGACCCGACAAATCCGATTCCGATGCGCCGCATCATTGTTTTAACGTGCGGCGTCACCCGCGGCCGAATCAAACGAAGCCCGAATTTTCGCGCCCTTAACCGTCGCCATAATATAAAGAACTGTACGATGCCCGAAAATATCACGGCCGCGGATAAAAGATATAATGTGTTCTCATCAACACCCAAATGCATCGCAAGTATCAACGCGCCGATTATGAATACGTTTAATAACGCCGGCATCATCGCCGCAATTGCGAATTCAGAGAACGCATTCAGAATGCTTGCCATAAAGCCCGACCCGCATACCAAAATAACGTACACGAACAGTATGCGCGATGCAGTTATGGTTAATTCCATTTTGCCAGGGTCGCTGGCAAATCCCGGCGCGATTGCCCAAATAATCACGGGCATAAAAATCGTTGCTACAATGGTGATGCAGAGCAGTAACAGCATCAGCCACGAAAAAACATTGCTTGCAAAATAAGGCCCGATTACTTTCCGATTTTTATGTTCCGAGAACATTGGCACGAACGCAAGGGAAAGGGCGCCTTCGCCCAACAAATCCCGCACCATATTGGGAAGGCGAAAAGCGGTCAAAAATATGTCGGACAGACGCCCGGCGCCGATAGTGCTTGCGATAAGCAAATCGCGCACGAAACCCAAAACGCGCGACACGCCCGTCCATGCGCCTACTTTAAAAATGTGTTTGGCAAGTGACAATATTTTCCGCTTTGATTTTGTAATATGCCGTATTATACTCTCTTCACAAAGGTAAAATCCATGAAAAAAATATCATTGTTCATTGTTAATTGTTCATTGTTAATTGCGCTTGCCGCCTGTGGCGGCAAGGCGCTAAAGCCGGATCAGCCGTTGCATGAAATATACGACGAAGCATATCGTTTGTTCGACAAAAAGAATTACCGTGACGCTTCCGAAGAGTTCCAAAACGCCGAACGCCAATTCCCGGCAAGCTCTTTCGCGCCGGACGCGCTTGTAATGGCGGCGTACAGTTCGTATTTGAACAAAGATTTTGCGGATACGCTGATAATCACCGACCGCTTTATGCGGTTTCACCCGGGCCACCGCGATGTTCCTTATGTTTTGTATTTAAGAGGGATGAGCTATTATCGGCAAGTGTCCGACGTGCGCAGAGAGCCCGGAATGTCGGTATACGCATTGAATACTTTCCAACAATTGGTGGAAAGATTCCCGAATTCTCCGTATGCGGACAACGCGCGCAATAAAATTTTGATTCTGAAAAACTATATCGCTGGCAAAGTTATGTATTCCGCGCGCCGGGATATGGCCCGCCAAAACTGGCCAAGCGCGATAGAGCAATTTCAACAAATAGTAACGGGAGCCCAAGAAACGCAAATGACCCCCGAAGCGCTCTTTCGCCTGACGGAAAGCTATACGGCGATCGGATTGCCGGAGCAAGCATCGGGCTATGCCGAAATGTTACGCCTGAACTTCCCTGATAACGAATGGACGAAAAAGTTAAAATAAATCCAACTGCGCGTCATCCATACAATGTTCTGCTCGAATTATTGTGATTCTTGATTTTGCAAAATCATTTACATGCTCTAAAAGATTTCGCATCCCGTATTGCCGTTCTTTTTCGATTAGCAAATAACGGAAAGTAAACAATACGTCGAATACTTCTCCGATTAAATGCGGCCTGTCGGGTTTGCCCCGGTTATGCTTGGATATTAATTCTTGCAATTCATAGATTTCTTCGGACGCCAAATTAATCTGATCAAAGGCGCCGAATTTATCAAATGTCCGGCGGGCAAGCGTATCCAAATCCGACTGAAAATCGCCGCATGATTCATAACCACGTTCATCGAACGCCCGAAAGTAAGTCCGCGCGATTTTCCCTTCGCGGAAACACCCTTGGGAATTGGTATAGCCCTCTGTTCCAATGGCCTCTATCTCGTCCCAAGTAATATTTTCGACATTGATTAAGTGCTGAATAACGATTAAAGAATCGACAAAAACTTTTATAAAATCGGTAAGAGAGACTTTTTGATAATCAATCATTATATCGGCAAAGCGCCCAAGGTGCTTGCGCGCGATAATAAGCTCGGTCTTAGGGCCATGCTTGGCCAGCAACTCGTTGCTGAGTTTTTTAATATCATCCGATACAGATTCCGAGACATACCACATTTACATCATGCTAAACCGCGCCGCCGCCCAAATCAAGAATAAATTGACAATCCGTCACCCAAGTTCTAAAATCTGGGGCAAGGAACAGATATGTCTGAAAAACTAATTGGATTTGAAAATTTTACCGCCGCCGACCATAAAATGTTTATGCAGCGGGCGTTAGAAGCTTCATATGATTCCCATGATCCTAAGTCGCAAAGCGGCGCAGTGGTGGTGCTACCCGATAAAACGCTTGCCGGGCGCG
>WRIM01000044.1 GCA_009782725.1 Alphaproteobacteria bacterium
CAAAAAAGAAGAAAGGTTGTTGATGCAGAAGGAAACCCGATTCTTGATGAACACGGGAACCAGAAATTTCAAGGTATCGGAGAATGGAACGCAGAGCATCGTAAAAATAAAGTATTGCCGAAAGAGCTTCTTCTTAGTGAACGCAAACTCAAAGCGAGCGATGCGGAAACAGCAATGGATCGATTCCGCGGTTATATGGCGCGATGGGATTATTTATGCAATCCTTGGAATCAAAACTGGGTGCCATGGAAATCGCGCAAAAAATTTATTGAAGAAAGATCGCCCGATGGCCTTTCGGCAGAGCCGAAGCATATGCGCGGACAAACAAATGATTCCGGTGAAACCGACATTGGGTTTAGAAACGATAAAGGAGAATGGCAGGACAAAGGCGGAACCCCGGAACAACATAAATATAACGAATTCTTTGCGCATTATGATATAAACATATGGGGAAGATAAATGTTCCTTTGGGAATTCACTCGCGCGCCCTATTTCAACTGCGTTCTTGGGTTATACGCTCTTGTTCCTTTGCGGATTTCAAAGTGCAATTGCGGCTCGGCCACTTTGCCCGTTGTGCCTATTGTGCCGATTTTTTCGCCGACCGAAACTTTCGCTCCGCGTTTGACCGTCATGGTATCCAAATGCGCGTAAACCGTCATCCAGCCGTCCGAATGTTGGATAATAATAAGATTCCCCATGCCTTTTAATTCATTCCCGGAATATGCCACGACGCCGTTCTCGGCGGCGCGCACGACCGTGCCGGCCGGGGCCGAAATATTGATTCCGTCGTTATAAAGCCCGTTCTTCTTCGCGCCGAAATCGGATATTATTTTTCCTTGGACCGGCCATGAGAATTTTGTGCTTGTGCGCGCGCCCGCGGTCGGCAATTTTGTAACCGTGCCGGACGCGGTGGTGCTTGACGACTTTGGCTTGACCTCTACATCCGGGGCGGTGCGCGGTCGCGGCGGCGGGGCGGCGGGCGGCGCCGCTGTCGGCGTTTGCACCGGCGGTGTCGCGGCCGGCGTCAGCGTTGGTGCGGTCGGCGTCGCCGCAACAACCGGAATTGGCATAGCCGGTTGCGCCGTCACACTTGCGGGCAACCTTAGTCTTTGACCCACCGAGACCGAATACGGCTCTTTCAAATCGTTCGCAAGCACAAGCGAATTCAAATCGACAGAATAAGCGCGCGATACGGAATACAAAGTATCCCCCGCGACAACGGTGTGATACCGGGCGCTTGGGATTCTAAGTTTCTGGCCGGGCGTTATATTGTACGGCGGCGACAAATAATTTTCGGATACCAAATCGCGCACCGGCACGCTGTATCTTTGCGAGATTGAAAATACTGTATCGCCCCGCTGCACTTCTATCACGCCGGTTACTGGCGCAACGACTTCAATTTTTTTGTCGGCGGCGGCAATACGCGTCGGCACAAGCAATATGTCGTCAACGGAAGCATCTTCTCGTGGCGGCGCCGCGGGCACGGTCGGCAAAATATTTTGAGGCGGTTTTACGGGCGCGGCAACTGTCGGCGGCGTGCCGTAATCCGACATGCTTGCATACTGAACCGACGCCGCGGGCGCGGGGGCGCCGTATAAATCTTGCGTGCCGCTGCCGTAAACTGCGGCCGGATCCGTCCCACCGTATTGAGATGAAGAGTCTGTTCCGTATAAATCACCGGTATCGGCCGCTTTCTTTGATAATGTTCCGGTCAAAACGCCTTTATCTTTGGAATTCTCCCCCATTATCCTTGAATGCAAATCGCACCCCATTAAAGGGACGGCAAACAGAGCAGCCAACAAATAGCCAAAACGCATTTTCATGACTGTAATTATATCATAAAATAGCGGAAAATAAAAACTGGCACAACGCGTTTGCGCCCCCTATTCCTTTTTCATAAACAATATTGAAATCTCGAAAAGCGCCCAAAGCGGCAACGCAAGCAAAACCATGGATAATAAATCCGGCGGGGTAAGTATCGCCGCCAGAACAAAGAACCCGACTATCGCGTAACGCCGCGATTTCACAACCGCCGCGCGCGTAAGCACACCGATGCGATTAAGCAGAACCAAAATCAGCGGCAATTGGAACGTAACCCCGAATACTTTCAGCATATTGATAACAAAAGAAAGATAATCCGTAATCACCGGAAAAAACACCGTCGGCAATGCGCCGCCCCGATTCATTTCTAGGAAAAACGCGAATATAATCGGAAACAAAAAGTAATAAGCAAACGCCGCGCCCGCCAAAAACAAAATCGGCGACATGATCAGCATCGGCCCGACAAGCCGCCTTTCGGGCCGCTTTAATCCCGGCGCGATGAACGCCCATGCTTGGTATAAAAAGAACGGGCACGTTGCAAAAATTGCAAACAATCCGGCCAATGAAAACTGAATCATCAATCCGTCGGTAAGCTTTGTATAAAGCATGATATCGTCCGCATGCGCCGCCGCCTTTGCGTTAAGCAACGGCGCGGCCAAGAATTCCTGCAAATAGGGTGCCGCGAACCACCCCGCCCCGAATGCAAGCGTCAAGAACAGCAAAACCCACATCACCCGCCGGCGAAGTTCTGTAAAATGCTGTAAAAGAGTCATTTTTTGTTCTTTCACGATTTTGCTTTTTTACTTTTTGTTTTTTTGGGCTTTGGAGATGCGAATACAGACATCACGTCATCGACGGTTTTCTGGGTAAGCTTGTCTATCGGGGCCTCGCGCTCTATCTGTTCTTTGATTTCTTCGGTGGCATCCGTGATTTTCCATATTATCTCGCGTATGTTTTTCACGATGCGCGCGGCCGTACGCGCGACATCAGGCCAATTCTTGGCCGGTATCACAACGATTGCGATAACAAGAATCAATAAAAATTCGCCGCCGCTAATTCCGAACATTTGATTTTTTCCTTGCCGCTATTTCCATGTTCCATTCCCTTGCCGCTTTTGCTTCATTATATATCGCGCAAAGCAAGAATGCCAAATACGCGAATCCGCCGGTTGATATAAATAAAAATATGCTGATCGTATCGGCGATCAAATACAAAATCCATACGTCTATTTTTTTGCGCGTCAAAAGCATCGCGCCTATGATCACCATGGTCATAACGGTATAATCCATGGCTTTGACCGCGCCGAATTGAAAACATAATACGGCGGCCAATATAAGAATTCCGCCGTATATAATAATGCGCGCGGCGGGATGCAAATGCGTCGGGCGAATTAATTTCTTATTTTTATCAGGATGAAGCCAGAAATAAATCCCGACAATAAATATCACCGCCATGACCGACCGCATTGCGACTTGGCCGTATAGTCCTATTTGCGAAAACCAATAAATGGTCAGAGCCGAAAAAATAATATTAAAGAAAAAGTTCGAAACTTTTTGCCGCCGCCCAAGGTCAAGGGAAATAATTCCAACGGCCACGGTCGCAAGCTCTATGGGCGGAGCAGATATGCCGAACGCCAGACGCAGAACCGCTTCGAATGCGGCCGCGAATGCCAACATAATAAGCATCACGCGATTATCGATAAAAAAGTTTTTTATTCCGGTCATTTCAGCATCAATTCCAAATCAATCGCGGTCGGCCCCCAATTGGCTTGGGCGTGAAGATGCGGGCCGCTTGACCGGCCCGTGCCGCCGACAAGCCCAAGAATTGTATCTCCATTCACCTTATCCCCGATTTTGACTTTGATTTCATCCATATGAATGTACGTGGTCGTAATCCAATGCCCGTGCGAGACTATGACTATCTTGCCGCTCATATAATGATCGCCCGTGAGTATTACGACGCCGTTCGCAAACGGATACACGGGCGTTCCGCGTATTGCCGCCCAATCGACGCCCTTGTGCGGGGACTTAGGCTCGCCATTAAATACGCGGCGACTTCCGTACACGCCGGAAATTCGAACATCGCGCAGATTCTCAGGCATTGTTAAATTCATGAATTCGACCGATTTGTCGTGCCGGACAGATTCGCGCGCCTTTGCGATTTCGTCTGATTCGCGTTTAATCCTTGCCTCGGTTTCCGGGGGATATTTTATAAATTTATCCGGAACGGTGACTTTTTCTTCTTTGTATTTTCGTTGCTCTATCGAATATGCGAACGTGTCGCAGTTTTTTCTTTTACAGAATTTCAACTCTATTATCTCCGGCGCATCCATGGGAAGCCCCAGAACAAAAACCCCGTTATTCGAAATCTTGTCGGGGCCGTAAAAAACATCCCTTTCGGATTCGCCATGAAGAAATCCGCCCATCTTTGCCATACCGCAGAGTGTCGGCGCGCCGTCGCCGATACCATTGATTTCGCAATTAACATTATCTTGCGCAAACACAGGAAAAATATAGATACTAGATAATATAGCATATTTAACAAATATACTTTTCAATGATTTTGAAAAATTGATTTTCATTTTTAACATTTATCTAATATCTACTCGTAATAACTATCCCCGCCGGAAGTGGATGTGACTTTGTGACGTTGAATCTGGAAATAATTTTTTCCAAAATCGGTTTTGACTTTCAAACCAGAAAACGATACTTCGGTTTTGGCGCCGGTGGCGTCCGTAACCGTCCATGCGCGAAGCTTTACCGGGTCTTTGTCGAAAGTGACAAGCATGCTGCCAAGCCCTTCGGAATCTTTGATATGCATCTTTAACGAGAATGTGTCTGACGTGCTCGAAGTGCTCGAGACCACGATATCCGCCGTCCGCAGGTTAATGTTCTTACGAACCAAGATGCCTGCCGGCGTGGATGTAAGCGGCACGGTCGTAATCTGATCCAACGATTTATCAAAGAAGTACAAATCCTTGCCGTCACTTATCAATTGTATCGGAGATTTGTTGTAATCAAGACGCACTCTACCAGGGCGAAGCATCGAGAATACGCCCGTCTCTTTTTTACCATTGGCAACTTGGGTGAAATCGCCGGTAAGCCCCGTAATCGAATTCAAATAAGTCTCGGCCTTTTGTACAAGCGCGGCATCAACAGCGCCATGCGCCGGGACAACTAAAAAATAACAATTAACAATTAACAAATAACCAAATATTTTTTTCAACATATTTCCACCTATTAAAAGTTGCAAACAATTTAAAAATAAGAATCAACATTAATTGTTAATTGTTATTTGTTAATTGTTAATTAATTAAACCGCCATATCTTCAATAATAAACTGCGCGCTGACGCGTCCTTGGAATTCGTTTTCTTTCAACTTGCCCGCCAATGTTATTTTACGCCCGTTGTTCGAATCGTCCAACAAAAATTTGCCCACGGGGGTCGATGTCATATTAAACCCTACGAATGAAAGATTGCCATTCGA
>WRIM01000045.1 GCA_009782725.1 Alphaproteobacteria bacterium
GATTCCAAAGGCGGCATCCGAACGAATATGGCCAAAACGTACAGCGATGCGACGGCGCCAATTACCAAAAAGATATTCAAAATCCACAATCCAAAGCGAAGCCACCCGCGCCCGCGTGTCCGTGCAAGCGGTGGGCAAGAATTGTCATTGCGAGACGTCGCAGAGGTCGTGGCAATCTTTTTCAAATTGGGGGAGGCTAGAATTTCCTTGGCACGGCGAGATTGCTTCGCGGCATTGCCACCCGCAATGACAGTTTTTTTATCACGCGATTCCGCGCCTGCGACACGGGAACTGATTGCCGCGCCGGCCGATGCCGCAATTCGCGGATTTTTTGAATCTGATTTTTTTCGCGCTTTTTTTCCAAACCACATGCACGAATTATATCACAAATACGGCCCCTCGGCAAAATAAATGCTTGTTCTGAACAAAAGGTTTGACAAATACCAAGGGGGGGGGGTATTATAAACTTAAATCAAAAAGGGCCCGCGATGAATCCCGACAAAACAAACGATAAAAAAGTCAAAAAACCTTTGACCGAAGGCGAAAGATATCGGGTGGCGAAATATATCGGATTGAACGGCGGGCTTTTGCTTCCGTCTATTAAATTTGCCGCCGAGAACGGGGATTTAGGGTGGTTTATATTGCCCGGCATAACAACCCTTATTACGACGCCCGTGACGGCAAAGCTTTTCAAGAAAATCGATCGGCGCGAATTGCTGCGCATTCTTGCGATTTGGGCCAAAGCGGTGGCGGCCGTTGTCCCGATGTCGCTGGCGATGATTGTCATGGTTCGGAAATTGGGAATTTTCGACCCGGAAAAGCTTCGAGACTTTACATTTACCCAAGTTGCAGAGCTTTCAATTGGTTTGACGGCCTTTGCATTTTTAATTGATTTCTGGATTGAATCGCAAGCGAAAATGGGAGAATTCAGAGAAAGGGGAGATTTAACCGATGACTCAAGCATCAGCCCGATAACCAAAGCCCTTACCGATATGACGGACAAAGTTATTAATCTTTTTTCTAAAATAAAAATAGATAAAAAATCCAATACCAGAACAAATTGGTAAAGATTTACTATAAAATCAAATGATTTTTGTTCGTTAGGTCAGCTTTCGGGTGACGACGGGGGCGTAGTGTATTAGGCATACATGAGCCCCCGTCGCCGCCCGAAATGTGATTTCGGACGGGAAAATTACCTTACATAAACCATTTCCATGGCTGAAAAATCTTCAGCAACATAAACCCGGTTCGCTTGTCGGCGAACGTGTGGCCACAGCGCGGACATACGATAAACGGTTTAACAACCCCGTTGACTTTGCCCAATACCATGAACCAGAATATTAAACCCGCCGCCCATGCCACGATGACAAGCCCCCACGCGACATATCCGAAATATTTGTTAACAAGGTCGGTAAGCGAGCGGATAATCCCAACATTAGACTTTTCCAAATCATTATAAATCTTGTTCGTAATGGGCCAAGTCGACGGACGCCACGGCATAACATGCTTGATTCCATAATTGGTAAGAAGCGTCGTACCCAACCCGGTATGTTTGTCCAATATTGCTTTCAATTGTTCATCGATTGCTTTGTCGATTTCAAACTGAGCAACTTTTTCAAGGTCGGCTTTGACTTTATCAAGACGTTCGTTCACCATTTTCGTAACATCATCCACTTGGGTTACGACTTTTTGCGCTTGGCCGACGGCATTGTCTACACCGCCTGTATTGACACCAAAGCGTCCCGCTACGCCGGCAAGCGCGCTGACCTTATCGGTGGTTTTTTGTGCCTTGGCGGTTGCTTCTTCAACCTTGGCGACCGGTTTATCGGCAAGCTTTACGACTTCGATCGCTTTTTCGATTGGTTTGCTTAAATCGATTGCCCCCGCGACCGCTTTTAACATTTTTTCATATTGTTCTTGCAAGTATCTTTGAAGGTCAAAGAACATCGACACGACGATTGATTTTTTTATCGGCTCGGAATAAGTATTTTTGATATGCATCGGCACATAATACACGGCGGCGAACCAGAATACAGAAATGACCGCGAAAGTAATCCAGACTTTGCGTTTCCAATTCGCTTTGCGTTCTACGGTTTTCGCGCCGCCCATATCGATGACTTCGATTTGTTTTCTTGGTTTTTTCTTTAGCATGGTTTTCCTCCATTTTTTGTACACGCATTATATCATTTTTTAGTGTATTTCTCAATAAAATCTTTTTTGAATTTTTGGAAACGCCCTTGTTCTATGGCGTTTCGAATGTCACGCATTAAATCCTGATAAAACCATAAATTATGTTGTGTTAATAACATAGCGCCAAGAATTTCATCCGATTTGACAAGGTGATGAATATACGCGCGCGATAATTTGCAAGCCGGGCATCCGCACTCGGCGTCAAGCGGCGCGGCATCATCACGGAACCGGGCGTTACGCATATTCATGGTGCCGTGTCTTGTAAATGCTTGGGCCGTGCGGCCGGCGCGCGTCGGCATTACGCAATCGAACATATCGATGCCGCGTTCGACCGCGCCCAAAATGTCCAACGGGGTTCCCGCGCCCATAAGATATCGCGGCCGATCATGGGGAAGGGCGTCCGTCGTGTGTTGAATTATATCCAACATTACGTCGTACGGTTCGCCTTGGGTAAGGCTTCCGATCGCATATCCGTCGAATCCGATTTCCACCAAATCGCGCGCGGATTGGGTGCGCAGGTCTTTAAATACAGAACCCTGAACAATTCCGAAAATTCCATATCCGTCGCGGTCGACAAAGGCGTCAAACGAACGCCGCGCCCAACGCGTGACAAGTGCGATATTTTTTTCCGCAACTTCATGCGTCACAGGGTAGGGAAGGCATTCATCCAAAACCATTGTTATATTTGAATCTAATTTATGTTGAATCTGCACAGAAATTTCGGGCGACATAAAATGCCGCACCCCGCCGTCGATGTGAGAAGTAAAATGAACGCCTTCCTCGGTCATTTTGACAAGGCCGCCTTCGGTCTTGGCGACTGGGGCATCTTGCGCGCTGCACGACCACCCGGCAAGGGATTTGATTTGAAACCCGCCGCTGTCGGTCAGTATCGGGCCGCGCCACCCGCTGAATTTATGAAGCCCGCCCATTTCCGCGACCAAATCTGCGCCGGGCCGAAGCATTAAATGGTATGTATTCCCAAGTATGACTTCTGTTCCGGTTTCCGCAACCATATCCATGGTCAATGCCTTGACGGTGGCCGCCGTGCCAACCGCCATAAACGCGGGCGTCTGAAAAGCGCCATGCGCGGTTTCTACGCTGCCCCTCCGCGCATTACCGTCATTACATATAAGATTGAATTTCAAAGCCATGCGCGGATTATAAATCATAAAACAAAGAAATCAAGCGATAGCATTATTCGGTTGGAATCCTTTGCAGCTCTTATTACTGTATGCCGTATTCTTTATATTTCGACACCTTCCAACCAAATAAAAAACCACCAAAATTAAAAGGTGGTTGGAGGCTAGAAACAACTACAAGAATTGCCCGCCTTATTCAATATATTCGGCGGCCTCCAACCGGAGGGGGTTGGAGATTTGTCGTCTTTTCTGACGCTTGTAGTAGGTTTCTAGTCCTCATCCCGGGAATGCCCCGGAACATAATTATCATACAATGTGTCATGAAAATATTCAAGTTGTTTTTCATATTCACGGAAAAAATCCCCAGGAATTCAAACCAGTCGACAGATGCGGTATAGCGTCCTATGATTAGCACGTTAATCCTAGGAAAGGAGGGCTAGAATGACACACGCAGAAGTTTGGAATGCCATAGAACAATTCGCGGCGGAAAGAAAACTTTCTTGTTCGGGACTTGCGAAATCGGGCGGATTGGATCCGACTACTTTTAACCGAAGCAAAAGGTGGTCCAAAGCAGGCCAAGAAAGATGGCCAAGCACGCACAGCATATCAAAGATACTCACCGCAACCGGCGCCGAAATGGAAGACTTTATGAAATTCCTTCCCCGGAAAAGGGATGAAAAAATCATAACAAGCGAGTAATTGTTCGAACAAAAAAACCGGCGCATGCCGGTTTTTATTTTATTTCTTGAACAACAAACAACAATCGCCGTAAGAAAAAAATCTGTATTTTTCATGCACTGCGTGGGCGTACGCGGCCTTTATTTCCGGTAATCCTGCAAAAGCGGACACCAGCATAAACAAAGTCGATTTCGGCAAATGAAAATTGGTAAGCATCATGTCGACAATCTTGAATTCATATCCGGGAGTGATAAATATATCGGTCGAATCGCGGAAACTTTGAAGCTTGCCTTTTTCAATTGCGGCGGATTCCAACAACCTTAAACTAGTCGTGCCGACGGCGATTATTCGCCCGCCGCGCGCCTTGGCTTCATTAATAATGTCCGCTTGTTCTTGTGTGATTTCGCCCCATTCGCTGTGCATTTTATGGCCCGATGTATCGTCCGTTTTTACCGGCATCCATGTTCCCGCGCCGACATGCAAAGTTATGTTTACAATTTCCGCGCCCGCATTTTTGATAGCACCCAACAACTCATCCGTAAAATGCAGGCCCGCGGTTGGCGCCGCCATAGAACCCAACGGTGCGGAATAAACGGTCTGATATCGCGCGCGGTCATTTAATTCTTCTTCGCGCTTCATATAAGGGGGAAGGGGCATTTTCCCAACGCGTTCCAGCACATCAAAAACGTCGGCGCATTGGAATTCGATTAAGAGCCCGCTTTCATCATTAATATCTTTGATTTCGATTCGCGTTCCGTCATCCAGTGTCAGCGTATCGCCAATATTTAATTTATTGAATTTTTTGCACAATCCCCACCATTGTAGGGGCGAATGAAAATTCGCCCTGCTGCCGGCCGCATTGTTGGGCGCCCCGGCCTGCGCCGGGGTGACGTCATTCGCCCCTACATCGCTTACGGCAGTATGTAACGTAATTTCATACTTCACGTCGCCGCATGCGACTGCATCGAATCGCGCGGGAATTACGCGGCTGTTGTTGAACACGACCACGTCGCCGGCCCGAATATATGAAATCAAATCGGCGATATGTTTGTCTTGCAATGCGGCGCCGTCGACAACCAACATGCGCGACGCATCGCGCCGGGCAAGCGGGTACTGCGCGATTAATTCATCTGGCAATTCGAAATCAAAATCGGAAACTTTCATGATTATGAACGACGGTTTTGTTCTGGACTGTGATACCTGACTACTTGGTGCTGCAAATCCGGATGAAGGTCAAGAGTATGTCTGACCGCGATTA
>WRIM01000046.1 GCA_009782725.1 Alphaproteobacteria bacterium
TTTTGTTGTTGTCGGATTATTCACGGGCGCCGCAAGCGCTGCCCTTCCGGCCGCATGCCTTGGCAATCTTAACGGCGGCGTACCTAATCAGGAATGCTTTGAAGCTTTGGGAATCGTGGACGGTTCCGGCAGTCCGCTTTTTCCGACTGTTTCGGACGCGCTTGACGCGCTTGGCGACGTATATACCAAAGATGAAGTGGATGCATTAATGACTGCATTCGGCGATTCTCTTGGCGCCTTGGCAGGCAAAGATACCGTTGGCGAAAACGATATTGATAACAATGCAATAACGCGTAATAAAATCAAAGATGGCGAGGTAACCAATTCCAAATTGGGCAGCGGTTCAGTATCTTGGGATAAATTGAACGGCTCTACTCAAGATGACATAAAAAAGGGTATGAAAGCCTATGATGCGCTTGACGACATTAACGCCGCAATCGATGAAAAAGCGGACAAAGACTATGTTGATACCGAACTGGCGAACAAAGCAGACCAGTCTTATGTCGACACCGCATTGGGCGGCAAAGCCGACAAAGTAGCCGGCGCGACCGCGGGCAATTTCGCGGGTCTTGATTCCACGGGCAACTTGACCGATTCCGGATTCAATGCTTCAAGCTTTGTACAGTCCAGCAACATTGTGACATTGGCTTCTGCCGGCGGCACATCTGGCGCGATAAGCACCAAGGCATCGACCGCAGATCAAATCTATACCGCCGAAGTCATTGACGCGAAGTTCTCGAATTATTACACCATGGAAGAAGTCGACGACTTTTTCGGCGCCTTGAAGCTGTCCAGCGATGTCACAGGCGACCGTATCGACGCGATGAACAAATGGGTTAACGATATGAATGACAAACTGTCCGCGGGTATCGCATCCGCGACGGCGTTGACGGGTATCGACAATCATTTGGATAAAACGTCCAGATATTCTGTCGGTGTCGCAGGCGGTCATTACAACGGCCAATCGTCTGTCGCCATGGGCGCGGTTATACGCACATCGTACAGCTCGGCATTGAACTTTGGTTTGGCGATTGACACATACCAAGCCAAACCCGCAATGCGCGTTGGTTGGAATATTCAGTGGTAATCAAAAACCCGCCGTACGGCGGGTTTTTGATTAGAGTAGCGCTCGCTACGCTCGCAGAGTAAGAGAGTAAAAGATTAGGAGAGTAAATATAATCTCTTACTCTTTTACTCTCTTACTCTGCCGGCAAAGCCGACATTACTCTAAAATGTAAAAATCCCGCTTCGCGGGATTTTTACATTTTATCGCATTCGCACATGCATATTCCGGTGTCGCCTTTGGGGCCTGTGGGACCGGTGTTGCCGACATCGCCTTTGGGGCCGGTCGGACCAATGGGGCCTTGGGGGCCTTTCAAAGCGGATAAATCTTCAACGCCGCCGTCGCGCGCAATTGATTCCAAGCTGTCTTTGATATCCAACATCAAATCACGAAGCCGGTCGAATTCTTCCGCGGTCACATACCCCGAAAGGTCGACATTCGCGCCGCCGGAAAAGCCGCCGCTGGACGAATTGGTAATAACGCCCGTGCGCGCCAAATGCGCGGGATTACTGCTTGCGCGGGCGGCCGATACAGATGCCGGCGTAGTCGCGGCGCGCGGCGCAGGCACGCTTGCCGCGGGTTTGTTCGCGGTCAAAGTGCCGCTGCGCAATGTTGCGGCGGCGCGGGTTTCAATCGGCGCAATGAGTATTACCGACATAATCGCAATCATAGAAATTTTCTGCATATTCATCTTCATTCTCCTTAATCTTTTGGGGGCCATTCTTCGCCTTTACAGGCACAGCGGCACATCTTCGGCGCGTCGTCGCGCACCAGCTTTAACGTCTTTCCAATATCGATTAATCCGTATCCCGTTTGTTCGTTATATCCGCCGCCCAAAGGTTTTGCTCCACGTTGGATAAAATCATAAACTTGGGCCGGTTTTGCATTCGGCTTCATAGACAGGATAAGCGCGGCCAACCCCGCAACCTGGGGCGTAGAGAAAGACGTGCCAGTCATGGTCGAATATCCGCCCGTCCGCGTTGTCGTGTGATAGCTGTTCATTGAAACGACGCCCATGCCGGGCCCGTATTGCGAGCTTGCCACGCGCGTTGTCCCATTGCTTGACCCGCCGACCGCCATGACATTCGGATACCTTGCGGGATAGGCTATCGTATTGCTTCCGTCATTTCCGGTCGCCGCAAAAATTGCGACGTTTTTGTCGTACGCGTAATTTACTGCGTTTCGAAGCGTCGCAAGGTCTAACAAATGCCCCCAGCTGCAGCTTATAACGCCGGCGCCGTTATCGGCCGCCCATATGATGCCTTTGGCGCCGTTCGATACCGTAATGCTTCCGCTTGCGTCGTCGATTTTAACCGGCATGATTTTCGCGTTCCAATTTATGCCGACTCCGCCGACGCGATTATTTCCCGTCATGCCGATTGTCCCCGCAACACCTGTGCCGTGCCCAACGGTATCGCTATTCGGGGAAAGTTCGGGAACCGCGGAAAAACCGGGCAAAAGCTGTGGCAAATCGTTATGACCCAAAACGACGCCGCTGTCCACCCCCGCGATTATCGGGCCGTTCGCGCCGGTTGATATATCCCACCCGGCGGGCGCGTTGATTGCGTTTAATACCGACGATTGACTGTTCCAATTCGGGTCGTTTGGAACTGCGAAGAATTCCATTTCCTCGTCCGGCTCTATATATTCGATGTTCGGATTATTTTTCAGCATCCGAGCCAAGGCGCGGGGATTCTTAACCCTGATCCTTTTTACGCCGATTTGCGAGATTTCGCCGGCATCCTCGCCGTCGACCAATTCCGGAACATTATGCCGGTTGACATTTTTTTTGAATCTGACCAATACTTCGGTCGGTTCGCGTTTAACCCTTCCCGATCCATGGCGATGAATTTCCGGCTCTGCCGACGCCGCAAAAAGCGGAAAAAAACATATTAAAAAAAACTTGAGAAATTTCTTCATAGTCATATGAATATAATCATAAGACATCTGAAATTTTGCATCAAGCGGAAAATACTAAAATCTAATCCCGATATTAAATCCGATTTCTCTTGTGGTATTCGCGGGCTCTATCGTTACGTTTTCTATTTGCATTCCATTGAACAAAGTTATCATTTCCGTAAACTTTTTCGAATTATCAAAATGCTGATATTTAAAATAAGGCTCTATCCAAAAGAACCAATATTCGTAAGACACAGATAATTCGAAAAGCGAGCCTGCTTTCTGTCTATGAATCACATCAAC
Organism: Alphaproteobacteria bacterium; assembly: GCA_009782725.1. Taxonomy (GTDB): domain Bacteria; phylum Pseudomonadota; class Alphaproteobacteria; order Rs-D84; family Rs-D84; genus WRCC01. The sequence goes on from WRIM01000046.1 coordinate 3,266, forward strand.
GTCTCTTTTCGATACGTTTTTTGAATAGACCGAAGTTCCGGACATCAAAGACGGGGTTATTATATGGTTGCCGATTTTCCATATATATTTGGTGCCGAGCGTCCAAAAAAACGAGTTGCGAATCCGACGATATCCGTACGGAGAATACAAATCGTTCAGGTCTTCGAATCTTCGATAGCTTGCCCCCGTGAAAAGCACCCAAGAATCATCGCCGATTTCACGAAAATTAAAAGCCGGGCCGATTTGCGCGTCCGCCCCGTAATTATTTTGCGCGCCTTTGAATTGATACGGAGTCTTCGCATCGGTCAAAATATTGGTAAGGCTTCCTTTGTACGTATAGTTTTTGCGCGCGTAATCGGCGGACGCGAAGAGATAAAGGTTGGCCTCGCGCGATGTGCCGTAATGTTGAAATTTTGCGATGCCGCCGGCAAGATAGCCGGATTGCTCCATATAAATGGTTTCTTTATAAGTATGATGACCGAAAGTGCCCCCAAGATAAAAATTGGTATCGGCAAACGCATCGGTTGCGAACAATATAAAACTCAAAAAGATAAATTTTTTCACGCTTGAACCCCTCTTCCGCATTATGCAGAAAAAGGCCAATTTTACTCATAGGTATGAAATCAAAAGGAAATGGTCGGGGTGAAAGGGTTCGAACCTTCGACCTCTACGTCCCGAACGTAGCACTCTACCAGGCTGAGCTACACCCCGACTGTCGCGGCAGATTATGCAACGAGTTTGCATAAATTGCAAGTTTTTTTATTTGCTGGCATATTTGTCGCGCGTGGGCAATAATGGCGGCTGTGTCCACAGTGTAAGGAAAAAATCATGCTTGCTAAAAAATTTATGAAACAGTCTGAATTCTCATCGTATGCCGACTATATGGAAAACGGCGCGCCGGTCGTGCCCGATAACTTTAATTTCGCGTTCGATGTCGTGGATGTCATCGCCAAAGAAAGCCCGGATAAACTGGCCGTGCTTTGGATTAATGATTCGGGCGATAAAAAATCAATCACATTCCGCGAATTGTCCGAAATGTCAAACGCGGCGGCGAATATTCTGACCGAACGCGGCGTTAAACGCGGCGATGCCGTATTATTGTTCTTACGCCGGCGGTGGGAGTATTGGGTTCTTATGATGACGCTTCACAAAATCGGCGCGATTGCGATTCCCTCGACGTCTCAGCTTAAATCGCACGACATAACATATCGAATTGACATGGCGGACGTCCGTCACATCATCGCATTCGACGACGGGTATATAATGAACGAAATAAGCGGGTCTGCGGCAGCCGCATCGGTAAACATAATGAATCCGATTGAAATCATGGATGCCGCCGCGAACGCGCCAAAAAATTATCCGCGGGGGGCAGAGAATAATTCCGACACGATGATGCTTTATTTTACAAGCGGCACGACAGACATGCCGAAAATGGTGGCGCATGATTTCACATATCCTTTGGGCCATATAAATACCGCCGTCTTTTGGCAACGTTTAAACGACAATGATTTGCATTTCACTTTGTCGGAAACGGGTTGGGCGAAATGCAGCTGGGGCAAGATGTACGGCCAATGGCTTGCCGGCGCAGCCGTATTTGTTTACGACTTTGTGGGCAAGTTTTCGGCCGAAAACCTCAACTGCGCGATTTCGAAAAACCGGGTCACGTCTTTTTGCGCGGCGCCGACGGTTTATAAAATGATGCTGGGCGAAGACTTTCAACAATTCGATTTGTCCGCATTGAACAAAGCAGACATCGCGGGCGAAGCATTAAACCCCGAAGTATATAGAAAATTCTTAGAACTTACCGGCGTGAAATTATACGAAGGATTCGGCCAGACGGAAACATGCGTCATGCTTTTCACAAATCAATGGCACGAGCCAAAACCGGGAAGCATGGGGATGCCCGCGGCCGGGTGGGATATACAACTTCTTGGCGAAAACGGCAAGCCTGTGGAAAACGGCCAAATCG
>WRIM01000047.1 GCA_009782725.1 Alphaproteobacteria bacterium
TTCACCCTGAGGGCCGGCTGCGCCGTCGGCACCTTGGGGGCCCGCGACCCCGCCGATCAGCATCAAATCTATTTCATCTTTGGTATAAACGTCATCGGCAGACAATCCGGGCGTACCTTGGGGGCCGGTCAGGCCGATTTCGCCTTGGGGGCCCGCGATGCCTTGGGGTCCGGTTGCACCCGTATCACCTTGGGGGCCGGTTGCGCCGGGCGCGCCGTCCGCACCTTGGGGGCCCGTTGGGCCTTGGGCGCCGATGCCGCCGATAAATAATGTGTCTATTTCGTCTTTGGTGTATACGTCCGCCCAATCCGCTTTGGATAAATCAAGCGCATCTATCCGGTTATGAAGCGTCGTTTCCGCGGTGTCCAAACGAAGTTCCAAACTGTCCAAATCGCGCTGTAACGCATAGCCGGATAAATCAATGTCTCCGCCGCCCGCGCCGCCGCCGCCAACCGCAATGCCTTCGCGGCCGGGATACAAATTCCCAACGGAAAGACGGGCGTTATTTGTCGTCGCGCGCACGTTGCCGACCGTCGATGTCGTCGCGGCCCGATTTGCCGTCGCAGTTTGCGCAGATGTTGTTATCGCGGGCGCGCTTGAAATTCTTGCGCTCGGCGTTATTGTGCCGGGCTGAGCCATTCCCGCAGTTTTTGGTGCAACCGCGCGCACGGATGCGGCGGCCATAGCCTGATCTGTGCCGTACAACGTTGCGCATACCGCACAAAATACCCCGAAAAGTTTAATTGATCTGTTTGTCATTTTATCAGAACTTTACCCTTGCTCCTAATAAGATTGAATTCATAAACACCCCGCTTATATCCGTGACAAGGGTGTCGTCGTACACGCCGACCGTGGCACCTTCGGCAACGCGGTCGCTTTTCATGCCGCCGGTATACATCAAACGATATTGAAGTACCGCCGAAATGCTGCTTGTAAGGCTTTCTTCCACGCCGATTATAATTTGGGCCGCGTATGTGGTTTTTGTTTTCGTAACATTTCCATTCGCCGGGAATATCGAACCCGACATGCGGCTGTCCAGCATGGCCGCGCCGGCGCCCGCGCCGACATATATTGCCGTCGTGTCTCTTTCCCATATATTATAAAGAACATTGGCCACCACATATTGGGAAGAAAGCGAGAATTTCGCCACATTATCTTCGTCTTGGAATTTTCCGGTATATCCGTAATTTAATTCCGCGCGCCATTTTTCAGAAAACTGATATCCTGCGGACAAATCGAATCCGGGCATCAAGGCGAACGAATAAGAATCTTTGAAAGAGTTAGAGGGATTGGATTCAAGATAATGTTCCAAACTAAAATTGGCAAAGTTCAATCCGAACATGGCGCCGATGTAAAAGCTTCCGCTGAAAGCCTCTTTCGGGGATTGATATTCGACATATCTTCCGTCGGCAGATTGAACGTTTCCATATACGACGTTTGTCACGCCGGGTCTTGCCGGAGCAGCGTACGCCCCATGCGCGCAAAGCGCCATACCCATTGCGATTCCGATAAAATTCCTAGTGTTTATTCTCATCTTGTCTCTCTTCTTGGGTCTATTATATCATAAGTTTAAGTTTGAAAAAAGTAAAAAAACACCGACTTTAAAAGTCGGTTTTATTTTAAGATATAAGTGGTGGCTAGGGAGGGAATCGAACCCCCGACACAGGGATTTTCAGTCCCTTGCTCTACCAACTGAGCTACCTAGCCAAAAACTTTTTAGTGTCGGGGCCCCCGACACAGGGATTTTCGCTCGCTTTGTCCCAGAACGAAAGATTTCCCAAATAATTCGCGCATCCTTGCGATGCGAACATCCGCTCGTCGCTAATAACGCTCCTCGCGGTGTTCTTATACGCTCGGATTCAGTCCCTTGCTCTACCAACTGAGCTACCTAGCCGGATGCGCCACAATATAACCCATGACTTTGCCGAATGCAAGTAGAAAAAATATTATCCTTCCTGCAAAAAGCCGCCGGATTGCATGCGCCAAAGGCGGGCGTATATGCCGTTCTTTTTGCGCACCAATTGCGCGTGGCTTCCGTCTTCCGCTACGCGACCCTTATCAAGAACGATAATCCTGTCCATATTGCGAAGCGTCGATAACCGGTGCGCGATTGCGATTGTGGTGCGGCCCGCAGATAATTCTTCGAATGATTTTTGAATCGCGGCTTCGGTCTCGGAATCAAGCGCGGCCGTCGCTTCGTCCAGTATCAATATAGGCGCGTTTTTAAGGAAAGCGCGCGCGATTGCGATGCGTTGTTTCTGGCCGCCCGAAAGTTTTATCCCGCGGTCGCCGACAAGGCTGTCGTACTTCTTGGCGGTCTCCATTATAAATTCGTCCGCGCTTGCCCTTTTTGCCGCACGTTTGATTTCGGCTGGGGTAGCATCCATGCGCCCGTATCCGATGTTATCTTTTAACGTGCGGTTGAACATAGTAGGTTCTTGCGGGATAAAAGCGATGTTTTCGCGCAATGAATCTTGGGTGACTTCGCGGATGTTTTGACCGTCGATTAATATTTGGCCCTTTGTCGGATCGTACAAACGCATTAATAAATTTACAAGCGTGGTCTTGCCCGCGCCACTGCTTCCGACCAATCCGACTTTCTCGCCCGGCCGGATGACAATGTTCAAATCGTCCAGAATAATTTTGGAATCTTTTTCTTTGGCTTTCGATTTTGTTTTTACATCGTCTTCTTCCGTTACAAGATTCATGTTCCTTTTGTATTTAAAGGTCAGGCCGCGAAACTCTATCATGCCGCGCGTGACATTAAGGGCAGGCGCATTCGGCTCATCTTGAATTTCAATCGGCTTGATTAATTTTTCATATGCTTCGGCCGCCGAACTATATGAATCTTGCAGGTCGGGCAATTGATAAACAAAATTCCAAACCATACCGGAAATGGTCGAATATATCGTTATGATAAACACAGCGTCCGATATCGGCATATTTCCGCGGGCGAATAACATGCCCGCGACAACCATAACGCAAACTGTAAAAAAGTCTTCGATGCACGACGGCAAAATCCAAAATAATTTGTTTTGGCGTCTTGATTCTTCTGTTGTCTTGGCAACTTCTCTTCGGATGGAAACCATGTGATTTTCTTCGTTCTTCTTGCCTGCAAATAATTTTACGATGAAAAAATTCGACACCGAATCTAATAATTTACCGTTTAATTTACTTGCTGCTTCCGATCGTCTTTTTGACGTTTCTTTCAACATTTTTCTACGATATAGCGACCACAGAATACGAAAAACCGTGCCGGCAATCAGTACCATTGCAATCTGCCAATTCAATTGGAATACAAATCCCATATTTATTATTACCGCGACCAATATTGCGGCCATTTCACCAAACATTAATCGATAAATCTGGGGAAATCCGCCGGCAATCAGTCCCGCTTGGCTGGATATTTTTCCGGGCATTGTCGCGGAATAAAATGACACCGATTGCCTATAAACATAATCGTAAATATCTTCGGATATTTTCTGCGTGCTTAATGGCACAATATTCTGTGTAATCGTATCGCGCATATAGCTCAACATATTGATAACCGCGAACACAGCCAAAACCATGATTCCAAATGGGATTAATTGTGCCATTATGTCGCCGCCCGGAACGTATGTTTCCAAAATCCGAACAAAGTATTTCGTATAAAGCGGAACCAAAACTCTCCATGCAGAGTTCGATACTATAAAAATAATCGACCAGAGAATCCAGCGCTTGCCCAAATATCTGAAAAAATTTTGCGTATAGAATCCCGCCAGCGTTTTTGGAAACACGGATACGGATTGCTTGGAATCGGTTGATTTTTCTTCAGACATTGGAGATTCTTTTGATGAACGGGCACGAGTGTATCACAAAGCATTTTGTAATCAAGCGAATATTCTTTACTTTACTATTTATTTTTTGTTTGCTAGAATCCCCGCATGGAAAAAAAGGAGTAATCATGCCATCAATCAAAGGAACCCAGACCGAGAAAAACATTCTGACCGCGTTCGCCGGCGAATCCCAGGCAAGGAACAGATACACATTCTTTGCATCGAAAGCCAAATCCGAAGGCTATCCGGCCATATCGAATATCTTCTTGGAAACCGCGAATCAAGAAAAAGAACACGCCGAAGCGCTTTTCAAACATTTGGAAGGCGGCGAGCTGACCATAACCGCGGGTTTCCCGGCGGGAAAAATCGGAACCACGCTTGAAAATCTTCAAAATGCGGCGTACGGCGAACATTACGAGAACACCGAAATGTATCCGGAATTTGCGCAAACCGCGGCCACCGAAGGCTTTCCGGCAATCGCGGCGCAGCTGCGCGAAATAGGGCACGCGGAACGCTATCACGAGGCACGCTATCGCGCGCTTATCGAAGCATTGGAAAAAGGAACGCTTTTCAAATCGGATAAGAACGTGATGTGGCGCTGCACCAACTGCGGCAATTGGTCGATTGGGAAAGAAGCGCCGACGGTATGCGCGGCATGCCTTCACCCCCAGGGATACTTTATCGCGGAAAGCACGCTGGAAAAGTGCGACACGAACGAAGGCTTCTGCGAGTTTGCAGACAAATAAAAAAGACGGCGCGCAATGCGCCGTTTTTTAACAAAGTTTTCTTGAAAAGAAAACTTTGTCAGCCCGGCAATGAATTTGAAAAACGATTAATAATCGTTTTTCAAAGAACCGGGCCAGGGTCCATGTTCTCCCAATGCTTCGGATACAAAGTTGAACCAAGACCCACTCCGGCCTTCGCCGGAGTGACAGTATTAATTTTGCACTTTGAACATTTTTCTGATATAATCTATACAATGAAAAACAAATTGGAATCCGCTTTTGCCGGGTGTGTATCGCGGCGTACCTGCTTGAAAATTGCGGGCGGCGGCATGCTTGCCATTACTTTTTTGCCGCGTATCGCATTCGCCGCGCCAAACTCGATTAAATCTATCCGCACGGGGGTTCAACCCGGCGACAAAACACGCCTTGTTATCGAGACGGACTTGCGAGTATCGTATTCTTTATCTTATCCAAAGCCCGCAAACGGCTCAATGCAATTGGTTGTGGATTTGGCGAACACGGGCGGAAGCGCTTCGCCCACGCTTGCATCCGGGACGCTTATCAAATCGATTACCACGGCGCAAAGCGGCACTTCGACGCGCATTGTC
>WRIM01000048.1 GCA_009782725.1 Alphaproteobacteria bacterium
CCTCGGCGAACGGTTTGTCGGCACGTATATCTAATAGCTTGGATTCAGGCGTCCGCTGTGCAAGTTTCTTATACCTTTCATATGTTTCAGGGTCTTGCAGATAGGGCGTTTCGTAAAAGCGATATCGCCTTTTGGCAAATCTGCTATCAAAAAGATAGCTTTGATGTTCTTCAACGAATTTCATGCATTCCAAACTCTCTTTGGATAATTCAGGGCGCAGTTTGTATTCGTAAATTCCCCAATCGAAATCGATGGATGGTTCATTTAAATTGATATCGAACATCTCTTTGAATTCAGATAGGGGCAGGTTGCGAAAGGCGGCATATTTTAACTCTACAGCCAAAAGCGCATGACGAGATATATCGAACAATTCCACGCTTTTTGCGCCCGCATCCAATGCGTAAAGCGCGGTATCCCCGCCGCCGCTGGCAACAGCCAAAACGTTTTTGCCGCGGACGTCGATATTGGAAAATATATGCGGGCTTTCTGTGGAAAATAGGTAAGCGGTTGAGTATTTGCCATGCTCGTATAAAACATCATTGGGAAAATATTTTTCCATTTGTGTCGGCATTTGATTATTTCCATTTATCTTCCCGGACAAGGGCGATTAGTAATCCGAATAGCAAACAAAACGCGATGAATGATGAGCCGCCGTATGATATGAATGGCAACGTCATTCCTTTGGGTGGGAATACTCCCAAAGCGGATGCGATGTTAATACACACCTGGGCGCCGAAAAGTGCAAACACGCCGCCCGCGACATAAAATACGAATTTATCACGCGCGCCCCTTGCATTATCGGCCAATCGTTTCAATATATATAAAAACCCGCCAAGCAATACTATGGCCAGCAACGCGCCGGAATCTTCGGCAATTGCGGAATATATAAAGTCCGTGTGCGAGTCGGGCAGCGATTGTTTGATAAACGCATCTTCCCCGCTGCCGAGAAGGCCGCCGTGCTTTATCGCCTCTACTGATTTTCTAACCTGATAATTATCCGCGCCGCCGCTCATCCCCAGCCACATTAAAATGCGCCCTTTGAAATGCGCCATTGTAAAGAACGCGAATAATCCGGCAAGCCCCGCCAATCCCCCAAATATCGGCAATATCCACCAAGGAAGGCCGGCCAAGAAAATCATCGCGCCAAATACGCTAAGGTATAATATGGTCGTGCCGACGTCCGGATGACGCAAAATAATGCCAAGCGTGAATGCAAACGCGATAAGATATATGGGCCAACCGTCCCACCGCCATGCGCGCCGGGATAAAAACATATCGGCGCCGCCAGTGATTTTTTCCATGCGCGCCAAAAACCATGCGGTTATTATGATAAACCCGGGTTTCAGCAAGTCGCCGGGCATCACGCTGCCCAGTCCGGGCAGTGTCACCCACCGGGCAGAACCTTTGACGACCGTCGGATGCACCAATGTCACAGCCAATAAAATCAAGCAAACCGCAACGTTCAGCCATGCGATGCGCATCACCCATTGTTTTGAAAGCGCGCTTGACGCCAATAATGTAATCAATCCGATGCAATAAAAAGGCAAAGCTTTGACAAGAAAGAAAAACCAAGGCTGGGGCGGGTTCATGCGTTCGGCCGCGACCGAACCCGCGGACACCATTGCCCACAATCCGACAAGTATCAAGACAAGCACCGAAAATAAAAGCTTTCGGTCAATTTCAAAGTACCAGCTTGTAAATCTGCTTTCCTCGCCGCGTTTTAACATTTGCTTCGCTCCGCTTTGCAAATTAACTAACAACTAACAGCTAACAACTAACAACTGGGTTTTGCAAGATTGTTTTTGCTGGTTTTAATAGTTGATGATATTAATTTTACCAATTCATGACAGTCATTATGCATACTTTTATATTGCAGTTCTGTAATTGCTTTAGTTTCTTTTAGTAATTTCAGCCAATATAGCGTTTCTTCACATTCTTTGAATGCTATATGAAATTTTGCTATAAAGTCTTTCTTACTGCTGGCGCAATAGCCTTCGGATATATTAGCACCAACACTGGTACCCGAGCGCAAAATCTGTTTTGATACAGTATGCTCTTTCTTTTTGTCGCATAAGTATTTGTACATATTTGCAATTCTGGTAGCAAATCGGAAGGCTTTTTGTAAAATTGGTTTATCGTTCATTCCAACCGTCAGTTGTTAGTTGTTAGCTGTTAGTTGTTAGTTATAATCGTAAGATTATCAATGCCAATCCCGAAAATAAAATCGATAGTATGAAAAATCTATCTACGATTTTCGATTCAGACCAGCCGGATAATTCGAAATGATGATGCAGCGGCGCCATTTTGAAAATCTTCTTGCCTTTGCCGTCCGGGCCTTTGGTTATTTTGAAAGTCATCATTTGTAAAAACGTGCTGCCCAGAATTATGACCATCATCAATGCCGCAAATCCGACGACGATCTCTGCTTTGAGAAGCATTGCGACCGTGCCCATAAATCCGCCAAGCGCAAGGCTTCCTACGTCGCCCATAAATATCCGCGCGGGCCGCGCATTAAACCACAAGAATCCGATTATCGCGCCAAAGACCGCGCCGATTACCGGGTATAGTCCGACCGCTTCGGGTAAAAACACGCCGCCCGGCATAAATTTCAAATGCGTCGCGGAATAAAGCGCGACCGTAATGACGATTAAAACCGGCATATAAATCTTGGCCAGCATGCCGTCCAGCCCGTCTGTCATATTCGCGGCGTTCGCGCTTCCCACAATCACGAAATACGCGAATACGAAATAAAAGATTCCAAAGGGAAGCAGCCGATGAAATATCGGAAAATAAATGGATAATTCCGGAACATACGCCGGCATGCTTTGATTTATAAAATAAGCCAAGACAATCGCCGCAACCCCGCCAAGCAGCAACCTCAATTTCGCCGAAAGGCCGGCGTATGCGGAACGGTTCAAAACTTTGCCCAAATCGTCCGCGAATCCGATTGCGCCGAATGCGACCAATGACGCCAAAGCAATCCACGGCACCATATTGTGAAAATCCATGAATAAAAGAGATGAAACAAGTACGGCGGCAAGGATTAACAACCCGCCCATTGTCGGCGTGCCTTCCTTGGCCAAGTGGCGCGCAGGGCCGTCTTTGCGTATAGGTTGGCCGCGCGAAATCCAATGCCGCATGCCCGTTATAAACCAATCCCCAAAGCCAATCATGATTAAGAACGATACGGCGAACGCGCATATAAATACGACCCCGCTTCGCCCGAACATATCAAGCCCAAGATTGATGAGTAATTGCGATAACATCTTTAGTTCCTTTTGTTTGAAGCATTATACCAGAATATTAGTAAGAGAGTAAGAGAGTAGCGCAAACGCTTCGCGTTTGCAGAGTAAGAGAGTAATATAATCTCTTACTCTTTTACTCTCCTACTCTCTTACTCTATCACTTCTTCCCGCGCACGGTTTTCCACAACCACCCGGCGCCTTTGCCAACCTGTTTAAGTCCGTATTCGGCATCGCCGCGGAATCGTTTGGTAAGGCCCTCGCTGTCTTTATCCAATGTCGCGCCCATTCCTTTGGCGATATCGCCCGCTTTGTTCGCCAAATATGCGACAAGGCATCCGACAATCAGAACCGTCATAAAGCTGTCGTCCATGTTGATTTGCTCTATGGTCGGAACCGTGCTTGCCAAATCGGTTGTTACAATCTCGCCAAGCAAGGCCAAACCAATCGCCGCCATAATGGCAAGAAGTATGAAGTAAATAATCGCATTTATAAAGACTTTTATCTGGGCGTCTAATTTGGCCCCGCGGAACATATCTGCGAATGCTTTGAACAATGTGGCGGCGGGGCCTTTGTACGTCGTGCCGTCGCCGAATGTTTCGATAATCGCCGTAAAGGGCAAGAATAACACCGCAAAGAACAAAGATACTATGATGCCCAATGCCTGCAACGCGAATTTCCAAATATTGTAAAGGAATATGATAACGAACACCGCGCCGATAATGAAAGTCATCGCCGAATTGCCGAATCCCGCGCCCATCCATTTAAACCCGGCCGCAACGCATGTCCAGAAGAACGCGGACAAACGCGTCGGAACGCAAAGAAGGTCGGCCGCATGCGCGCTTGAAATTATATTTTCGCGTATCGGATTCGCCGCCATGTAATCGTGAATCGTGGCGCATGTATCGGGCAAAGACGTCCCGCTTACTGACGTCACAGCATCAAGAATCATGTTCGACATCATGGTGCCAAGCGTTATAATCGGCGACATAATCCACATGAATAATTGCGCCGGATTGTTCGATAGAATTATAAACCACACCGTTACCAGCAATCCTTTTTTTACGATATTCAGTCCCAATTCTTTTGCATTTCCGCCTTTGGTTATAAGGTTGTAAGCCTCTAAGAAAATCCAAAATGCGAAAAGGATTGTTATGAATATTTTTATAAAGCTGAAAAGCGAGCGGTCAAGAACATCGCCGATCATCTCTAACGCGCCGATAAGGGCGCGGCCAATCTTCGCCTCGACCGGGACATATTCGCCGATTAATGCTTTGCTTGCGCGCGTTGAAAAATCTTCCGAGAATGCTTTGAATTCATTATCGATATTGCCCAAGAATAATTTTTGATTATTCTCGGTCGCCCACATGCCGAAATCGGTGACATCCGCGGGCCCGATTGGGTTCGGCAAATTGTCATCCGCAAAAGCCCCGCCCATTAATACGGGCAGTAATATTGCGCACAAAAGGAACAGCTTTTTAAACATTATTTCTTTTCTGGTTTTTCGGGCTTTTTCTCGTAACTTTTTGCTACTTTATCCATAAGTTCTTGCGGGGTTTTCCATAATTGCTCGCCGAATTCTTTTACATATTTTCCGAATTCAAAGTCTTTTTTATCGTCTGTCTCAAGGTTGTCTTTGCCGCCCAAAATCTCATCAACCTTGTCCCGAATGACATAGTAATAAATCAAGAAAAGGCCCAGCATCATCAAAAAGAATTCCCACCCGTTTTTCATAAAGTCGAATGCGCCGGGGTAAACCTGTTCTACCCGGGCGCGTTCTATGATGAAACAGCTTCGGAAAGCTTCTTTGTCCATTTCGCCGGCGGCGGTGCCCATTTGCTCGCACTTTGCGAATACAGCCAT
>WRIM01000049.1 GCA_009782725.1 Alphaproteobacteria bacterium
TAAAATGCGGGAATGTTGACTTTATTAATGTTTATTTCGTTATGGCTGGCGGTGGCCAAGGATTTGCGCGCGGCAATTTGGCTTCATCTGGCATTTGGCGTTTTTTTATTGGCGACGGCCGTTTTCCATATTGATTATATATATCTGATTCCTATTGCCGTGATTTTTGTCGGATTTGCAATTTATGCAATATTCTCGCCTTGGAAAAAATACGCGGTGGAAAGACAGCCCAGAACGTTCCAAAAGAAATGGTTCGGCCATCCGTTAGAGGCTATTTCATATCACTCGTTCGTTTGGATTTTCAAAATGCTGCCGCTGCCCGTGTTATCATGGTTGGGCGGTAAAGTGTTGGAGACCGTCGGGCCATATACAAAGGCAAATAAAATCGCGGCGCGAAATCTTTCAATTATTTGGCCGGAACACAATAATCCAAAGTTTTTAAAGAAAATGTGGAATAATTGGGGGCGCGTTTTTGTCGAAGGATTGAAATTCAAAACATATCTTCGCAATATGGATAAGTATATCGAATTTCAAAACCGCGAATTGTTTGACAAGATGAACAGGGAAGGGCGGCCTTATATCGTGTCGATTCCTCATTCTGGAAATATGGGGGTTACCACTTTGTCGTTTTTGGAAGCAATTTGGCCGGTTGGGATTACTTATAAATTCCCAAGCAATCCGTTGATGAACGATGTCTTGCTTTCGAATTATGGCGCGGGGATTGTAAAAGAGGTTGAATTTATCCCGGTTGGAAACGCGGTAAGCATGCTTCGCGTATTGCGCGGCGACGGCGTTTTAAATATAAATTCTGACCAACGTATTAACGGCGCGGATATATTAAAGTTTTTCGGATATCCCGCGCGGACAAGCACCGGTGTTGCGCGCTTTGCGCTGAAACTAAACATCCCCGTATTAATCTGTCATATGGAGAGGGTTCGTGGCGCCAAATGCCGGATTTGTTACGATGAAGTATTGCATCTTCCAAAAACGGGGGACGTGGCCGCTGACGAATTAGTTGGCATGCAAATGGTTAACGATGCGCTGGAGCGTTCTGCGCGCCACAGTCCGTCGGAATATCTATGGATGCATCGCCGCTGGGGTCATATTTAAGTCTTTATTGCTTCCGCGATATTCTTAAATATATAGTCAATCACTTTGCAGAATTGCTCTGCCCCTTGCGCGCATATATGGTCAAGCCCGTCGACCATGATTTTTGATTTCTTTACAATCGGCAAAATTTCGTAAAATTCATCATGAAGCGCCGAATCAACCGTATTGTCTTCGGTTCCATATATGAAAAACGCCCCTTTGTCTTTAATTCTGTCGCTGAGTTTATATGCGGAAAATATCTGGGTGATTTGCGCGGCGCGGCTGTCTCTGTCGGACAGATTTTGAAATTGGCTTAAGAATTGGTTTTCAAATGGGGATGCATACAGCGGAAACGTATATGTTTGTCCGTCAAGCTTAAATTCGTTAATCTTTGGCATGTTTCTGAATCTTTCCCACGTGCGGCCGGACGGGTCGCGCGATAAAAATTCTGCTTTCTTTTGGGAAACTTTGGGCGAAAGGAACAAATACGGTATGGCGAACACAAAATCGTTGAATTTGGTGCGCGTCATTTCAGAGCGCAATATATTCTCCATTATCGCAAGCGAGGAAAGCGAATGCGTCACGCAAATCCGGTACGAATGATTAAGGCGGGGATTCTTCAAAGACTCGTTCAGACCGCGTATGATAGAGCGTCTGTATCGGTTTATGTTAATCAGATTTCGTGCTTTGGATTGAAACGGCTCTGAGCTGATCGAAAGGTCGTGCGATTCAATCGCAACCACGTCGAAATGATTGCGGTTTGCGGCATCGGCGAAATTCTTCATTGTCGGATCGATCGGGCTTCCGCCGTATCCATGGATAAGATAAGCCGTGCCTATGCTTTGCCCTTCGTTTTGATACAGATAAAAATTATTGGTAATCGGACGTTTTTGCTTATCATGCATGGTGTGCATTTCATGATAATATCCGTTTGCAGGATTAATAAAAGCAGTACCTTCGGAATCCACCGTATCAGCCCTTTGGTTGAGTTTTTGTATGACTCTTCCCTTGTTTTCCGGGATAAATTTAGCATATTAAAGAAAAATTGCAAATTTTTCTTGCGTTTCTGGATAATTTGTTGAATAATCGCCGCAATTAATCAGAAAATCCGTAAAGGGGGCGTCCCGGCCTCCGCCGGGATGACAAGGTTAGTATAATATAACAACATATAGATTTTGTGAAGGGGGTGAATACACTATGGTCAAAGTATTGGTACGCGATAATAATGTCGAGCAAGCGCTCCGCGTGGCGAAACGTAAATCCCAGAAAGAGGGTCTTTACCGCGAAATGAAAGAACGTCAGCGTTATGAAAAGCCGACGACAATGCGCAAACGTCTTAAAGAAGAAGCCGTTCGCAAAGAAAAAAAACGCCAGTCTAAACAACGTATGGTCTTTGGTTTCTGATAAATCAATTTCTACGGACATCTGCTTGCGATTTGCTCTGGTCACGTATTTTTATACGCTCCCGCCGCAAATCACTTCGCATCTGTCTCGTATAAATTGATTTCTCGATTTATTAAAACCCGCATTTATGCGGGTTTTTGATTTCTCCTTGCGATTTTGTAAAAAATAATATAGATTATTCCCCATGCCAAAGGAAGTCATTCAAACCATAGATGCCCAACAGTTTGCGGATGCATTATCCGAGCGGTATTTGTCGTATGCCGTGTCTACAATCGTGTCAAGGGCGCTGCCCGATGTGCGCGACGGACTTAAACCCGTGCATCGGCGGATTCTTTATTCAATGCTGCGCCAGAGGCTCACGCCCGCGGCCGCTTTTCGCAAATGCGCGACCGTGGTCGGCGATGTCTTGGGGCATTATCATCCCCATGGCGACACGTCTGTATATGACGCCATGGTGCGTCTTGCCCAAGATTTCAGCGTGCGTTATCCATTAATAGACGGCCAGGGTAATTTCGGAAATATCGACGGCGACCCCCAGGCTGCGTACAGATACACCGAATCCAAAATGACGCCGGCGGCCATGATGATTATGGACGGTCTGGACGAAGATTCTGTCGATATGATGCCGAATTTTGACGGCACGACTATGGAACCGGTTGTAATGCCGGGCGCTTTCCCGAATTTATTGGCGAACGGTTCTATGGGAATTGCGGTCGGAATGGCGACAAATATCCCGACGCATAATGTATCCGAAGTTTGCGATGCATTGACCATGATTATCGACAAACCGGATGCGACAACCGCGCAGATTATGAAGAAAATGGTTGGCCCCGATTTTCCAACCGGCGGGGTTATGATTGATGATTTTGAAACAATCGTCCGGAATTATGAAACGGGGCGGGGTGCTTTCCGCATTCGCGCCAAATGGGCGACCGAAGACATCGGCCATGGGCAGTATCAGATTGTTATTACCGAAATTCCATACGGCCCAACGAAATCGTCTTTGGTCGAACAAATTGCGGGTTTAATCGACGCGAAAAAGCTGCCGCTCGCAGACGATATTGTCGACGAATCCACGACCGATATTCGAATTGTTATAACGCCCAAAACGCGCAATGTTGCGCCGGACGTTTTAATGGCGCATTTGTTCCAGCTAAGCGGCTTGGAAACACGCTTTAATATGAATTTCAATGTGATTGACAGTGTTGGCGCCCCACGCGTTATGAAAATCGGCGAGGTTTTAACCGAATTTGTCGCGCATCAAAAGACCGTCTTGCGCCGGCGTACGAATTGGCGGCTTGGCAATATTGCGCGGCGTTTGGAAATACTCGGCGGATTATTGGTCGTATATTTAAACCTTGATCGCGTGATTGAAATTATACGAAACGAAGACGACGCCAAATCGGCGCTTGCCGTGGAATTCAAATTGACCGAATTGCAAGTCGATGCGATTTTAAATACTCGTTTGCGCAGCCTTCGCAAATTGGAAGAAATGGAAATTCGCCGCGAAGACGTCGAGCTTCGCGCAGAACAAAAGCAATTGCAAGCACTGTTGGCGTCGGACGAAATGCAGAACGAGCAATTAAAGGCCTGGTTCGCGGATGTCAAAAAAACATACGCGAAAAATACCGCGTTGGGAAAACGTCGCACCGAATGGGCGGCCGCCACCGCGGATGATGAAATTGTCATAAATCCCGACGACTTTATTGAAAAAGAGCCATTGACCATTGTATTGTCGAACATGGGTTGGGTTCGCGCGGCCAAGGGTCACCTTGATTTGGGCGCCCTTGACATGAAATTCAAAGAAGGCGACGAATTGGCCACCGCAATGCACGCCCAATCAACGGACAAAATCAATTTATTCACAAGTGCGGGCAAGATGTTTACATTGGCGGCGAATACTTTGCCGGGCGCGCGGGGATTTGGAGAGTCTGTTCGCATGTTGGCCGACATCGGCGCGGATGAAAATATAATCGATGCTTTCGTTTTGAATACGGGGGCGAAATATTTGTTGGTAAATCGTCGCGGCGGCGGATTCATAGTCGCGGGTGAAAATTGCCTTGCAAGCACGAAAAGCGGCCGCACGGTTATGAATGTGGATGCCAAGGCGCCCGCGGCTTTGTGCGTCGAAGTTGCAGCGGGCGATGATTTATATTGCGCGATTGTGGGCAGCAACGATAAATTATTAATCTTCCCGGCCGCAGACATTCCGGAAATGGCGCGCGGCAAAGGCGTAATTTTACAAAAATATAATGCCGAGCGCACATACGTTCTTGACGCGACCTTCTTCACAAAGCAGGGCGGGTTCGGGTGGACAACGGGCCGCGGTCGTACCGCGCTTGACGATTGGGCGCCGTGGTTGGGAAAGAGGGCGGGCCAGGGTCATACTATACCGGTTGGCTTCCCACGTTCAGGTAAATTCGGGAATTAGCTAATTTTCCCGTCTGAAATCGCATTCGGGGGGTTGGGGGGGGGGCGCCCTTTTGTCATAAAAAACCCCCCCCCCCCCACCCCCCCACCCCCCCCACAACACAAAAAAAAATTTATTTTTTTTTTTTTTGGTA
>WRIM01000050.1 GCA_009782725.1 Alphaproteobacteria bacterium
CAAATTGCCAAAAACGCATATAATCCGCAAGACCCGCCGCGAAATCGCGCGCGTAAAAACCGCGATGAGCGCAAGCAAGAAATAAGGAAAGTTATTATGCCAAGACGTATACTGCAAGGAAATGTTGTAAGTACAAAAAACGACAAAACGGTCGTGGTTAACGTGGAACGCCGTTTCCGTCATCCTTTGTACGGCAAATTCGTGAAACAGAATAAAAAGTACAAAGCTCACGACGAAGCCAACGAATACAAAGTCGGCGAGATTGTCGCAATCGAAGAAAATCGCCCGATTTCCAAGACCAAAACTTGGGTAGTCAAAGGTCGCGTGGGCGCCGCCAAAGACACGAAAGTGGAAGTAGAATAATATAAGGCAAAGTTATGATACAAGTAGAAACAATATTGAATGTCGCAGACAATTCCGGCGCGAAAAAGGCCATGTGCATCAAAGTGCTTGGCGGGTCGCATCGCCGCTATGCAGGGATCGGCGATAAAATCGTCGTGGCAATCAAAGATGCGATTCCGCGCGGAAAAATCCAAAAAGGAACGGTTCAGCGCGCAATCATCGTGCGGACGAAATTCCCGGTCAAACGCGCCGACGGCTCTATCATCCGCTTTGACGACAATGCGGTCGTGATTATAAACAAAAACAATATGGAACCGATCGGAACCCGCATATTTGGGCCGGTCGCGCGCGAGGTTCGCCGCAAATACGATGTGCAGAAAATCGTATCGCTGGCTCCGGAAGTACTCTAAAATTGCATCGCAATTTTAGAATGAGCAATTAGCAAATAGCAAAGAGCAAGAAAGATGAAAATTAAAAAAGGTGACGAAGTAGTCGTTATTTCTGGAAAATACAAAGGCGTCAAGGGCAAGGTATTGGAAGCGCGTCCGACCGAATCTCGCGTTGTTGTCGCCGGCGTCAACCGGACAAAGCGCCATATCAAACCGACCCAAGAAAAGCCGGGACACATAATCGACTTAGAGGGTGCGATTCATGTTTCCAACGTGGCGATAATCGATCCGAAATCCAAAAAGCCGACGCGCGTCGGTTATAAGATTGCGGGCGACAAGAAAGTTCGCATTGCGAAAAAATCGGGAACAGAGATTTGATGAAGACTTTTAATTTCGGCTATGTCGCTGAGAATATTTGCTGGCTTTTGGGAGAGACATGGGCGGCAACGAAAAAAGGCGAATCACCGATAAGGGCTTACGAGAGGGCGTATAAGGAATTAGTTGTCGAGATTGAAGATTTTTTAAACAAACGGGTTAAATAGAATTCCAACGCATCCGCTGTTACGGATGCACAATAAAGGAAAAAAAGGTATTAAAAATGCAAAGCAGATTGCGCGAAATTTATGAAAAGAAAGTTGTGCCGGAATTAAAGAAAGAATTCGGGCTGACCAATGATATGGCGGTGCCGAAACTGTCCAAAATCGTGTTGAACATGGGCGTCGGCGAAGCGGTCGCGGACAAGAAAAAGCTTGACTCTGCGGTGGCCGACATGACGCTTATCTCGGCGCAAAAACCCGTCGTGACCAAGGCGAAAAAGTCGATCGCTACGTACCGTCTGCGCGAAGGCCAAAACATAGGATGCAAAGTCACATTGCGCGGCAAACGCATGTATGATTTCTTAGACCGTCTTATCACAATCGCTTTGCCGCGAATCAAAGACTTTCACGGGCTTTCCAAATCCAAATTCGACGGCCGGGGAAATTACGCGTTCGGTATCCGCGAGCATCTTATATTCCCGGAAATCTCGATTGAAAAGATTGATTCCATTATTGGAATGGATATCGTAATCGCAACAACTGCAAAGACTGACGACGAAGCGCGGGCACTATTAACGAAACTTGGGTTACCGTTGGTGTTGAAATAAACTAACAACTAACAGCTAACAACTAACAACTGGATGCTGAAAGTTATTAAAAATAAGGATACGAATTAATTAATGATTACAATTTTCAGTTATTAGCTGTTAGTTGTTAGTTGTTAGTTAGAGCGAACAAAGTGAGCGAAACATGGCAAAACTGGCATTAAGAAATAAACAAGATCGGCGCGTGAAATTGGTAAAGAAATACGCCGCGAAATACGACGCGGTGAAAATCAAAAAAACCGACACGCCCGAAGTGCGCATGGAAAAAATGAAGGCGGCGGCCGAATTGCCGCGCAACGCGAACAAAACGCGCCTTCATAACCGCTGTGCAATTACGGGACGCGCGCGCGGATTCTCGCGCATGTTCGGACTTTGCCGCCAACAGGTGCGCACGCTCGCATCCGAAGGCAAATTGCCAGGGGTTAGAAAATCCAGCTGGTAAACCAAGAAAAAGAATACTGAGAAAGAGGTATCATTATGTCATTTACACATCCGATCGGAGATATGCTGACCAGAATACGCAACGGCCAAAACGCGGGTAAAGAATCTGTGCGCGTGCCGGCAAGCCGCTTGAAAGAAGCGGTACTTGCCGTCTTGAAAGAAGAAGGCTATATCAAAGATTTCCGCCGCGAAGAAATCTCTAAGGGTCGTGGAGAATTAATCGTCGAATTGAAATACGTCGGCGGCGACGGCGCAATCCAAGAAATATCGGTCATATCAAAACCGGGCCGCCGCATGTATTCGGGCGTTGAAAAAATGCCGCGCGTTATGAACGGGCTTGGGATTTCCGTTGTGTCGACCCCGCTTGGCGTCATGACCGACCACAAAGCGCGGATTCAAAACGTCGGCGGCGAAGTACTTTGTCGCGTAGTATAGTTTTAGGAGCAAATTATGTCCAGAGCAGGTAAATATCCAATCGAAATCAAAGCCGGCGTCACCGCCGAAATGACCGCGACTGCATTGAATATCAAAGGGCCCAAAGGCTCGTTGTCGGTGCGTCTTGATACTAAAAACGCGCCGTTGGTCGTTGTCAAAATCGAAGGCGCGCAAATCACGGTCACGCCCAAAGATGCGGACGACAAAGCGTCGCGCGCAATGTGGGGCACAATGGCAAGAAATATAAAGCAAGCGATGGACGGCGTCACGGTCGGTTTTGAAAAAGCAATGGGAATGAAGGGCGTCGGATTCAAAGCAGCGGTCAAGGGCAAAGATTTGGTCTTGGTTGCGGGTTATTCGCATGACGTTGTTATGCCGATCCCCGAAGGTTTGACTGTCGAAATCGGCGCAACACCCACAGAATTCGTAATCAAAGGAATCGACAAGAATATGGTCGGCCAATTCGCGGACAAGGTTCGCAAAGTTCGCAAACCGGAACCGTATAAGGGTAAGGGCATATTCTATAAAAATGAGAAAATCCGTCGCAAGGAAGGCAAGAAGAAGTAATGAATATCATAAACGAAATATGGGCTAATTATTCGCTGATAGATAAACTTGTGCTGATTGCTATCTTGGGCGGAATAGTATATGCGATAAACAGTTTCGTATGCGATTGGAAAAACCGGAAATACAGAAAAATAGAAAAAACGAAATAAGGGAAAAAGATGTTAAAACATTTGACTACATCGGAACGTCGCAAGTTAAGCACCCGCGGCGCGTTGAAAAGAAAAAATTTGGCCGCGGAAAAAATCCGCCTTTGCGTGTGCCGCAGCGGCGCGCATATCGAAATCCAAGCGATTGACGATGTCAAAGGCGTGACATTGTGCGCTGCTTCATCCAAAGAAAAAGGATTCGCGGGCAAAGGGTACAATATGGCCGGCGCCGAGCTGGTCGGAAAGAATTTCGCGGAACGCGCGAAAAAAGCGAAATTGGGCGCCGTGTATTTCGATCGCGGCGGATATAAATATCACGGTCGCGTGAAAGCATTGGCGGACGCTATACGCGCCGGCGGAATAGATTTCTAAAAGGAACAAAGGTATTATAAATGGCAAGAATGGATAACAAAAATTTACAAGCGGCGGACATGGGCATAGTGGACAAGTTGGTGTCGATTAACCGCGTGTCTAAAACCGTCAAAGGCGGACGCAATATGTCTTTCAGCGCGCTTGTCGTCGTCGGGGACAAAGCGGGTCGCGTCGGATTCGGCAAGGGTAAAGCATTGGAAGTCCAATCGGCCGTGCAAAAAGCGACAAAACAAGCCAAAGCGAACATGATACGCGTGCCATTGAAAGAAGGCCGCACAATTCACCACGATATCGAATCCAAATACGGTGCTGGAAAATTGGTTATTCGTTCGGCATCTGCGGGTACCGGAATTATCGCGGGCGGCGCATTGCGCGCTGTGTTCGAATGCCTTGGCGTCCAAGACGTCGTTGCGAAATCCCAAGGTTCCAACAATCCGCACAACATGGTTCGCGCGGCGTTCGGCCCCTTTAAACGCATGAATTCGCCGAAATCGGTCGCGGCCCGCCGCGGCAAGCCGGTTGCGGAAATAATCGCATCCCGCGACGGCAAAGCTGTGACAACAGAAGTTGCAGAATAAAATAAGAGAGTAAGACATGAAACTTAATGCATTAATGGATAATTTGGGCGCACGTCAGGCTAAAAAACGCGTTGGACGCGGAATGGCTTCCGGCACGGGCAAAACCGCGGGTCGCGGGCACAAGGGGGCGAAGGCTCGTTCCGGCACAAAAAAGCAAGCGACGTTCGAAGGCGGACAGACCCCGATTTACAAACGTCTTCCGAAAATCGGATTCAATAATATTTTTGCGAAAAAATATGCGACGATTAATTTGGGCGATATTCAGAAATTTATCGATGCGAAGCGCATCGATGCGGGAACACCCATTACTATCGATTCTTTGTTTGCTGCAAAAATTTTGAACCGCAAAATGGACGGATTGAAAGTTCTTGGTCGCGGCGAAATCAAAACTGCGGTTAACATTGTTGCCGCAAAATGGTCGAAACCGGTCGAAGACGCAATCGCCAAAGCCGGCGGAACGATTAAAAATAAATAATGAAAGCATTTAGTGAAATCTTTACCAAAATGTCCGATCTGCAAAAGCGGATATTGTTTACTTTGGTGGCGCTGATCGTTTATCGCATCGGTTCATTTATTCCGCTTCCGGGCGTTAATGCGTCCGCCGTCGTGCATTTGTTCCAAGGCGATATGGGAATGATGGGTATG